>JBAQYH010000858.1:0-5511 GCA_049299935.1 Methylobacter sp.
CGCTATTGAATTGTGGCAGGAGAAACCGTTGAAAACTCGGGCACATCACGCCTTTGTCGCCCATGCCGGCGTTTTGATAAGCCGACCCATCAAGAAAATGTTTCATCGCTGTTTATTAATGCAAATAACAGCAGGCAGGCAAGAACAGTGCCATGCCTAAGTTATTGTTTTATCGTGGGATGAGGCTAATGAGCCTGTTGCAAAGCTTACAATCGGCTGCGGTTAAGGCTGTTATGCAACAGGCGGGACGTTGCAAGTCAGAGCTTCCTGATTTCAAAAACCTGGAAGGTCTGACTATCGGCACGTTTCTGAGCGCGGCCCGTGGGAACGAGAGCAAACACGGAAACAAACCAGGCCGGATTTTTAAAAATCCGTTTAAATCCGTCCGATCCGTTTTCTATTAATCGTGGTTAGCATACGCAGAACAGCTACAAAAAATTTAGCATTTCGATCCCCGGCGACTCTAAACTGCAATTAATAGAAGTTCCCTCTTTGTAGTAAACTGTACAGCCTTGGTGATGGCTGTTCCTCAGCCGCCTGTTTAATTACTGCCACTTTCCCTTATCGCTACTATGTTGCGGACCTCTCTTCCCAAATACCGACAAATTGCCCGTAGCCGCTTCTTGTGGATTTTCTTGATTCTCCTGATTGTGGCCGGGGCTGTAGGTTACAGTTTATTGCAACCCAAACAGTCGAAAGATGAAAACAAAAATATCGTTACCGTAACCCTGGGCGACATTGAGGAAAATGTCACCGCCCAAGGCAAACTGGAGCCTAAGGAGTTCGTCGATGTCGGCGCCCAGGTTACCGGGCAGTTGCAGAAAATTTATGTAGAGATCGGCGATAACGTGACCGCCGGGCAGTTGCTGGCCCAGATCGATCCCCGGATTTATGCGGCGCGGGTGCAGGCCGATGAAGCCAATATCAAGAACCTGCAGGCGCAGCTGATCGGGCAGCAGGCCCAAGAGGTGTTCTCCCGGCAGCAGTACGATCGTAATCATGAGCTGCTGAAAAGCAAGGGCGTCAGCCAGCAGGATTATCAGAACAGCGAGTTTAACCTCAAAAAGGCCGTGGCGACCTCAGCGTCAATCCAGGCGCAAATCGAACAGGTGCAGTCGACGCTGAGCGGCGACAAAACCAATCTGGGCTACACCAAAATTTACGCATCGATGGACGGCACGGTCGTCGACCAGAAAGCCCGCGAAGGCCAGACGCTGAACGCCAACCAGCAAACGCCGATGATTTTGCAGCTGGCCAAACTCGATATTATGACGGTGCGCGCCCAAGTCGCCGAAGCCGACGTGATGCGCTTGAAGCCCGAGTTGCCGGTGTATTTCTCGACGCTGGGTTCCAGCGAGCGGCGCTGGCAAGGCAAGGTGCGGCAGATATTGCCGACCCCGGAAGTGATCAACAATGTGGTGTTGTACAACGTGCTGGTCGATGTCGACAACCGGGACCGGCAGTTGATGACCGGCATGAGCACGCAGATGTTTTTCGTATTGGGCAAGGCCGAACAGGTGCCGCAAATACCGGTTGCAGCCTTGGGGGCGCGGGTGCGCAATGAAGACAACCCAAACGGCACCGCCTATAAAGTTAAGGAAGTCACCGAGCAGGGCGTGCAGGAAAAAACCGTGCACATCGGCCTTAGAACCCGGCGTTTTGCCGAAATACGCGACGGCGTGGCTGTCGGGGCAAAACTTCAGGCCATCGTTCGAGCGGGAGACAAGGACAAAAAGAGAAACCAAGGCTATCCGGCGGCGGGTGTGCCGCGGTTATGAGTGCTGCGCAGACGCCGTTGCTGGCGCTTAAAAACATCCAGCGTTACTATCCCAACGGCGATACCGTGGTGCGCGCGCTCGACGACGTGTCGCTGACCGTCTGGCCCGGCGAGTTCGTCGCGATTATCGGCCAGTCCGGTTCGGGCAAGTCGACGCTGATGAATCTGATCGGCTGTCTCGACAAGGCGAATCTCGGCACTTACCATGTTCTGGACCAGGATGTGGCAGGGTTCGATGCCGACCAGCTGGCGGCTTTGCGCCGCGAGACTTTCGGTTTCGTATTCCAGCGTTATAACCTGCTCAACAACGCCTCGGCGGCGGAAAATGTCGAAATACCGGCGCTGTATGCCGGTTTGTCTAAACCCGAACGCCACAGCCGGGCCCTGCAATTGCTGGAGCGCTTGGGGCTGGGAGATCGCGGCGACCACAAGCCGATGCAGCTGTCCGGCGGCCAACAGCAACGGGTCGCGATCGCCCGCGCCTTGATGAACGATGCGCCGGTGATTCTGGCCGACGAGCCGACCGGGGCGCTGGACAGCCAAAGCGGCAAGGAAGTCATGGCGCTGCTGCGCGACTTGCACCGGGAAGGCCGCACCATTTTGCTGATTACCCACGACGAAAGCGTCGCGGCCCATGCACAGCGCATCATTACCATCCGCGACGGCAAAATCGCCGGCGATAGCGGCGAAAACCGTAGCGGCCGGATGCTGTCGCCGCCGCAGCATCGCGGTATCGGCGCGGCAGGCGTGGCGGCCGAACTGCTGGAAGCGGCCAAGACTGCGATGCGTTCTCTGCATGCCAATCTGTTCCGTACCGCGCTGACCCTGCTCGGCATTGTGATCGGCGTCGCCGCCGTGGTGGCGATGCTGGCGGTGGGGGAGGGCAGTCAGAAAAAAGTGCTGGATCAGATGCGGGCCATGGGCACCAATATCCTGTCGATTCGCCCCGGTGCGCCCGGTCTGCGCGGCAGTTCCGACGTCGCGACCCTGATTCCGGCCGATGCCGATGCCATCTCCGAGCTGGACAATGTCGAATGGGCCTCGCCTGAACGCAATACGCGGCAGACGGTGCGTTACGGCAATATCGATTACGCGACCAGCGTTCAGGGGGTTGCGCCCAGCATGACCGAGGTCCGCGATTGGGAGGTTGCCGAAGGCGATTTTTTCGACGAACGCGACATGCGCCGTTACGCACCGGTGATTGTGCTGGGCCAAACGGTCAGGCAAATCCTGTTTTCCGACGGCAGCGATCCGTTGGGGCGTTATGTGATGGTCGGCAATATCCCGTTTGAAGTGGTCGGCGTGATGACGGCCAAAGGTGCGGACGCCCAAGGCACCGACCGCGACGATGCGGTGTTTATGCCGCTGACCACCGGCCTGATCCGGTTGTTCGGGCAAAATTACCTGGGCGGCATCACGGTAAAGGTGCGCGATGTCGAGCATATCGACAGCACCCAACAAGCGATTTCCGATTTATTGCTGGCCCGGCATCAAGTTGAGGATTTCAGGATACGCAACATGGCGTCGATTCTGGCAACCGCCGAAGAAACCCAGAATACCTTTACCTTGATGCTGGGCATAGTCGCCGCGATTTCGTTGCTGGTCGGCGGCATCGGCGTGATGAATATCATGTTGGTCAGCGTCACCGAGCGGACCCGCGAAATAGGCGTCCGCATGGCCACCGGCGCCCGCCGCCGCGACATCTTGCTGCAATTCAACACCGAAGCGGCGGTGGTCTGCACCTTGGGCGGCTTGATGGGCGTGTTGCTGGGTTTTGCGGCGGGAACCGGCTTGCGCTATTTCGATATGGCGGTGATTTTTTCGCCGTTGCCGGCGATACTGGCTTTTTCGTGCGCGTTCGGCACCGGCTTGTTGTTCGGTTATCTGCCTGCGCGTAAGGCTGCGGGGCTGGATCCGGTTGTGGCATTGGCGGCGGAGTGATTATGATGATTTACCTAATGTCCACGAAATACACGAAAAGCACGAAAAAAATGAACTTAGAAAATTCATTTCGCCCATGAAAATACCTCGTTCCCACGCGCCGCGTGGGAATGCAGTGCTGGACGCGCTGCGTCCCTTATACAAGACCTTGGTCGTGACTCGCGGCGTAGCGCGCCTTGACCGCGTTCCCACGCAGCCCGTGGGAACGAGAAGAAAGAGGAAATCAAGTCAAGCAACGCAGCATACTAAATTTATTTGGTGTTTTTCGTGTTTTTCGTGTTTTTCGTGGACAATGCTTTAACTTGCGATATTTATGAACAATAAACTACCACTAATTTCTGCATTGCTGTTTTTAACCGCCTGCAATCTGGTGCCTGATTTCCAGCGGCCGGACGTGGAAACGCCCGCCCAATGGCACGATACCGGTCTTGCACAGCAAAAATCCGCCGTCGATCCGCAGTGGTGGCGGGCTTTCGGCAGTGCGCAGCTCAATCACCTGATAACGGAGTCGCTGCGTTACAACAAAGATCTGGCCGCCGCCCGGCAGCGTGTCGAACAGGCTCGGGCGCAGGCCAAGATTGCCGGCGCCAACTTGTGGCCGTCAATCGGATTACAGGGTGATCTTGCCTATACGCACAACAACGGCAACTCTCAGAGAGAATCCGGGCAATCTACCGCTACCCGCAACAACAGCAGCGACAGTTTGAAAGAATCCGGGCAGTTTACCGTCGCCTACGAAGTCGATTTGTGGGGCGCCAATCGCGCCCGCCGCGATGCCGGTTCGGCGCGCCTGCTAAGCTCGGTTTTTACCCGCGATGCGTTGCAGCTGGTAGTGATGTCCAATGTCGGCCAGGCTTATTTCAACCTGTTGGCGCTGGCCGAGAGCAAGCGCATTGCGGCCGAGTTCCTGGACAACGTCGCTAATGTGCTGGCGATAGTCGAAGCCCGTTATCAGGCCGGCGCGGTATCGGCGCTGGATGTGGCCCAGCAGCAAACCGAACTGGCAACGGCGCGCGCCGGCCTGGACTTGGCGATCCAGCAATACACCTTGGCGGAGAATGCGTTGACGATATTGCTGGGTCATCCGCCTCAGACGGTGTCATTCAATGCCGAGCGTTTTTTCGATGTACTGCTGCCGGAAGTTAAAGCCCTGCAACCCGCTTCTTTGCTGGAACGCAGGCCGGATGTCCGGCAAGCTGAAATGGAATTGATCGCAGCCAACGCCGACATCGGCGTGGCGCGGGCCGCTTTTTATCCGAAGCTGCAATTGAATCTGGATGCCATTATTGCCTCGCCGCAACCGGCGGGAGTGGCATTGGCGGTGGCTTCCAGCCTGACGCAACCCTTGTTCCAGGGCGGGCGTCTGGAAGGCGGGTTGGAGAATGCAGAGGCCCGCAACGCCGAATTGGTGGAGACCTACCGGAAAACGATTTTGACGGCATTCAAGGAAGTGGAGGATGCAGCGGCGGTGCGCAGTAACTCGACTCGCCGTCTGCAAGCCTTGGCGGATGCGGTAGACAAGGCCCGGCAGGCGTACCGGCTTTCCCTGGATCGCTACCGGCTCGGCTTGATCGATTATCAGACCCTGCTTTCAACCCAGCGCAGCCTGCTGACGGCCGAGAACAGCCAAGTTCGAGCCCGGCAGGACGTCTTGGTTGCTATGGTGCAGCTCTACCAGGCCTTGGGCGGCGGCTGGTCTAGCAAGCAACCGTAAAATGATTGTAGTCGATTTGCATCGTTCCCACGCTCCGGCGTGGGAATGCAGTGGTAGACGCTCCAGCGTCCCGCAACGC
>JBAQYH010000859.1:0-3519 GCA_049299935.1 Methylobacter sp.
GGTATAGGCGCTGTCCTTCTTGAGTATCGAACACCAGGAAAGTATCACCGCATCCGTGGTGTTAAAAGCCCATACAAACAAAAAAGGACTTTCCGGCCCCATCCAACTGACCAGAGAGAAACTGAAAATGCGCATCAGCACGCCGATCATTTCGATGAATCTGATATATTTGAAAACGAATGAATTTAATGTGTTGATCATTATTTAATAACCGGCTAATCGCATCAGTGCAGCAGTGTGCGTTGTTTGTATTAGGATAACTTTGAACGTATATTATACGGTTGTTGAAATTGCCGGAATTATTTAATGGATACGATCAGCATTCGTGGCGCCAGAACGCATAACCTGAAAAATATCGATCTTGACCTGCCCAGGGATCAACTCATCATCATCACCGGGCTGTCCGGTTCGGGTAAATCATCGCTCGCCTTCGACACCATTTACGCCGAAGGCCAGCGGCGCTATGTAGAATCCCTTTCCACCTACGCCCGCCAGTTTTTGTCGATGATGGAAAAACCCGATGTCGACCACATCGAAGGCTTGTCCCCGGCCATTTCCATCGAACAAAAGTCCACCTCGCACAACCCGCGTTCCACGGTCGGCACCATCACCGAAATCTACGATTATTTAAGACTGCTCTACGCCCGCGCCGGTACGCCGCGCTGCCCTGAACATCAGGTTTCATTGGAAGCGCAAACCGTCAGCCAGATGGTCGACCATGTGCTATCGCAACCCCAGGATCAACGCTGGATGTTGCTGGCTCCGGTGGTCAACGACCGCAAGGGCGAGCATATCCAGTTGCTCGACGACCTGCGCGCCCAGGGCTTCATCCGCGCCCGAATCGACGGCACCGTGTACGACCTGGACGAACCGCCGGTGCTGGACTTAAAAAAGAAACATACCATCGAGGTCATCGTCGACCGCTTCAAGATCCGCGACGACATCGCCTTGCGCTTATCCGAATCGTTTGAAACGGCTTTGCGCATCGCCGACGGTATCGCTATCGCCGCCTGCATCGATGACGCAACCGAACTGATGTTTTCCGAGCGCTACGCCTGCCCTCATTGCGGCTATAGCCTGTCCGAACTGGAACCGCGCATTTTCTCGTTCAACAACCCCAAAGGCGCGTGCAGCAGTTGCGACGGCTTGGGGGTGCGCCAGCATTTCGATCCCGAGCTGATCATCCATAACCCCGACATCAGCCTGGCCGGCGGTGCGATCCGCGGCTGGGATCGGCGCAATGCCTATTATTATCAAATCATCTGCTCGCTGGCCAAGCACTATAAATTCGACCCGGAAGCGCCGTTCTCGGAACTGTCCAAAAAACACCAGGACATCATTCTTTACGGCAGCGGCCATGAAGAGATTGAATTCAAATTCATGTCCGGCACCGGATCGGTCAAAAAGAGACACCACAGCTTTGAAGGCATCATCGCCAACATGGATCGGCGTTACCATGAGACCGATTCGCAACTGGTGCGCGACGAGTTGGCCAAATATTTATCCCAAAAGCCCTGTAACGTTTGCGATGGCGCAAGACTTAATGTGTCCGCCAGAAACGTGTTTGTTGAAGACTTGCCGCTGCATCAGCTGACCCGTTTCCCGATACGCAAATCATTGGATTTTTTTGCGCATCTTAACTTGACCGGCAAGCGCGGCGAAGTGGCGGTAAAAATCATCAAGGAAATCCAGGAACGGCTGGAATTCCTGGTCAATGTCGGCCTCGACTATTTAACTCTGGACCGCAGCGCCGATACCCTTTCCGGCGGCGAAGCGCAGCGCATCCGGCTCGCCAGCCAGATCGGCGCGGGGTTGGTCGGCGTGATGTACGTGCTGGATGAGCCGTCGATAGGCCTGCACCAGCGCGACAACCAGCGCTTGCTGAACACCTTGTTCCGGCTGCGCGACCTCGGCAATACCGTGATCGTGGTCGAGCATGACGAGGATGCGATACGTTCGGCGCAGCATATCGTCGACATAGGCCCCGGTGCCGGCGTGCATGGCGGGCGCATCATTGCCCAAGGCACGCTGGAAGACATCATCAACACCCCGGACTCGTTAACCGGCCAGTATTTATCGGGAAAAATCGGCATTACCGTGCCCGAAAAACTGACGCCCGCCGATAAAGACAAACAGATCGTGATCCGCAATGCCCAAGGCAACAACCTGAAAAATGTCGATATTGCCTTCCCTATCGGCCTACTGACCTGCGTAACCGGCGTATCCGGTTCCGGCAAATCGACGCTGATCAACGATACCTTGTACTGTCATGCGGCGCGCTTGATCAACCGTGCCGGAGTCATTCCCGCGCCCTGCGACGCGATCGAAGGCCTGGAGCATTTCGACAAAGTCGTCGACATAGACCAAAGCCCGATAGGACGTACGCCCAGATCGAATCCGGCCACTTACACCGGCCTGTTCACGCCGATACGCGAATTGTTCTCGGCGACGCCCGAAGCGCGATCGCGCGGTTACACGCCCGGCCGGTTCAGCTTCAACGTCAAGGGCGGCCGCTGCGAAGCCTGCAAAGGCGACGGCGTGATTAAAGTCGAAATGCATTTCTTGCCGGATATTTTCGTCCATTGCGACAGCTGCGCCGGCAAACGCTATAACCGGGAGACGCTGGAGATACGCTATAAAGGCAAAACCATCAATGAAGTGCTGGACATGACCGTCGAAGATGCGGCCGAATTCTTCAGCCCTGTGCCGGTGCTGGCCCGCAAGCTACAGACCCTGGTCGAGGTAGGCTTGAGCTACATCACTTTGGGGCAGAATGCGACCACCCTGTCCGGCGGCGAAGCGCAGCGGGTAAAGCTCGCCAAGGAACTGTCCAAACGCGACACCGGCAAAACCCTGTACATCCTGGACGAGCCGACCACCGGCCTGCACTTCCACGACATCAAGCAGCTGTTGAACGTATTGCATACCCTGCGCGATCACGGCAATACCGTGATCGTCATCGAACACAACCTGGATGTGATTAAGACTGCGGACTGGATCATCGATATGGGGCCGGAAGGCGGCGACGGCGGTGGAATGCTGGTTGCTGAAGGGACGCCTAAGCAGGTTTCTGAGAATGGAGCTTCGCATACTGGGGTTTATTTGAAGCGGTTTTTTGAGTGATGGGGATAGGATCAGCTTCTGATGTATTAAGTCCGCGTAGGTCCGATTAGCGCAGCGTAATCGGACCTACGCGAGCTAAGGCGATTGGCAACAGCCAACCCAATATGACGATCATCCCGGTCAATATTGGGTTGCCAAATAGCAGACAACATAAACTACACGACTAAAATGATTTAATGTTGAGATTTAAGATCTCACATTTTATTTCCAACTGTGCAATAATTCGCTAAACAATACAATTTTTTGCAAGGTCTTGCTCTGCGATTTGCAGCCATAATTACAGCCTTAAGGACATATATATGACAGTGCCTGACGTTAATTCTTGGAAATTAGAAGCTCTCAGGTTAACTTTATTCTTAGCCAATCCACTTGCTAACAAAGGAGAAGGCGTATGGG
>JBAQYH010000860.1:0-15881 GCA_049299935.1 Methylobacter sp.
AAGCATGATCGGCTTGATGCGGCGGGACGAAATTTTTCCGCCCACCCTTCGACAAGCTCAGGGCGAACGGAAAAATTTCATCCGTTCAATATCGGGAAGTTATTACTGACCATTTCCTTAACTTAAGGTAATGCGTCTACAACCACCCGAGAGCGGGTTATTTTTCCAGTAGATCGAGCTTGCCTTCTTTTCCATTCCAGTCATCGGCATCCGGTAAAGCCGGTTTAACATCCGTAATGGAGGGCCATTGTTTGGCAAGTTCTGCATTTAACGCGATGAAAACTTCCTGTCCTTCGGGTAATTCATCTTCTGCAAAAATTGCGTTGGCAGGGCATTCAGGTTCGCACAGCGTGCAATCAATGCACTCATCCGGATCGATAACCAGAAAGTTGGGGCCTTCATGAAAGCAATCTACAGGACATACATCGACGCAATCAGTAAATTTGCATTTGATACAGTTTTCGGTGACTACAAAAGTCATAATTATTACCAGGAAAGTTGATTTTAATTTAAGGCATTATTCTAGCAGAAAGCATTGCACGATTGAATGCCGAGTTTGTTAAAGGCCTCATTTAGTAGGGTTTAGTATAAATCCTGCCAAGGGAAGGGTACGAGGATGCGGAAAGCTTACTCTGCGCTTGCCGAATTAAATAAAGACAAAAATTTGCCTTTTTCGCCGCTGATTTTCCGTTTTTGGGTATTTTTTAAAGCCAGCTTTGCTTCGGCTTTAAGTTGATTGTCGGCATAAAGCTGGTCAGTGCGTGCCGGAGCAGCGGTTGCCCGTTCAAAATAAATGACCGCGTCGTTGGGCTTGTTATGCAGCATCAGGAATTCGCCGTAAAAATAGTTGGCGTCAATGCCGTCAGGGTTGATTTTAAGCGCGGTTTCCAGCATTTGTTTGGCGGCATCGTCATCGCCAAATGAGATCGGCCATTTAGGCACCATATAATAAAGCGTGCCTAACGTTACATAGGCTGAGCCGTTCATGGCTTTCGGGTTGATGTTAATGGCTTTCATCAGCAAGTCACGGGCCTCGTGTATCGCATTAAGCGCGGAAAAGGCATCTTGGTGATCGGCATAAGTCGCCTTTACCACGGCTTGCCAAAAAATAGGCTCGGCAGCGTGCGGGTATTGCCGGGCCAGGTTTGCGGTCTTTTCAAGCAGTTGAACATAAGCCGCCCCCTGCTTGCTTTTGGGCGTGCTGTAATAAATAGATGCCCACTCGGTCTCAATGCTTTTTAACGAGTCGTCCAGATTCTCGGCAAAACATTGCGTTGATAGTAGTAATAAAACAACAAAAAGTAATTTTCTCATGCGAGAAATATAGGGTAAGGCTCATAATATTTCAATAGGTGTATGAAATAATTAATCTTAACGCCATTCTGAGTATGGATGTATCGCCAAATTGTTGTTGTAATAACGCAAATCTCCGGTGACTTCCAAGCCTAGCCAGAGCGGTTTTGAAAAGGATTGCCCTGTTTCGTCCAATTCGATTTCTGCGACTATCAGTCCCTGGTTGTCACCCTCGAACTCATCTATTTCCCAAAGATTGTCATCATCCGTGACGAAATGACGGGTTTTTTCGATTAACGGTTTTCGGCAAAGATTATTTAATATTTCGGTTGCATCGGCCATCGGAATTTCATATTCGTACTCATGCCGGTGAGTGCCGATGGTCGCCGTTTTTATATTCAGCCAGGCATGGTCATCGCTGATCCGCACCCTGATTGAGCTGGTAGCCTGGGAGCTTAAATAGCCTTGCCGATACTTTACCGAGCGGCTAACGTGTTGGCGCCAGTCGTCGTTGGCGAGCAAGAATTTATGTTCTATTTCTACAGCCATGATTAGATTTCCTTAAAGTGGGTGTTGTCATATTTGGGCGGGGTAGGCGTTTTGATACGGGCTTCTGGAAAAAACGGTATGGTTTTAAAGAAGCTGGAATAGCGATGTGATACAAAAACTGTTCAGAGGCGGCAATGCAGGAAGATACGAAGAGCACAAGTTTTATTTCTTCGTGCTCTTCGTGGTGAATCAAAAGCTTTTAGTTTCGGTTCCGGCTTGTCCGGTTTAGATTAATGAAAAAAACTATCGTCCTCAGTATCGCCTTCCAGCGGCAATGACTCTCCCGGAATTCTCTTTTCTTCCATGGCCCATTCGCCCAGGTCTATCAATTTGCAACGTTCGGAGCAGAACGGTTTGGACAGCTGTTCAGGAACCCAAGGTACTGAACATCCGCAGTTAGGGCATTTTACAATGAGCGGTTTGTCGGATGCCGGCATTAGAAGAGGCAGCAGGTTAAGGAAAAAGGGATGTCATCAGGGCTTTGTGACGGCCGTTTGTTGTCGGATGACGGCACCATGAAGCGGATGGTGCAGCGGTGTTTGCCGCCGCTGATTTCTGCAAAGCAGTGTATGGATTTATCCATGCTTATTTTAAGCAGCTGGTGGGGCTGGTTGGTGTCCAGCAGAAACTGAAAAAAACCGGCTTCTGCAACCTCTTGGGTAGGTGAGCTGCAATTACGTATAAAATTAAGGATCAGGTCAATTGCGATACGAATGTCGGCAAATGGCCGGCTCCAGTGTTCCAGGTCTTTTAGTCGAATAGCTTCATCCTGTTCCAGCCAGTAATGGAATTCGGGTAAGTCAAAAGAACAGGTCCCGCCAGGGATGGAACTGCGTTGGGCTATGCTCTGGAATAAATCGCTTTCCATGACATGGGTGCCGATTTTTCCGTTGGTGGCATAGAGCTTTTTGCTGGTTTCATTCAGCTTGTTAAGCAGTTCTTCCAGTTTTTGGGTGTCGACGCTCTGGTTGTGGGCGATTTTATTCAGCACGTTGGCATGGCGATCCAGCTCTTTCAGGATTTCCGATTTCAGGTCATTGCGTCTGAAAATTGTCATGATGTCGAGCAACACGTTAATCGCGGCGCGTTTATCGGCGACTGTTTCCCCTGTTAAAAAATGGCTGAATTGTTGGAAAAGCTGTTCTAACCGTATGAAAACCCGGATGCGTTCATTGAGTGGAAATTCATAGGTAATAGTGGTGTTCACAGACAAGTTAATCCTGGCTAGCGCTTAGTGAAAGGTATAAATTGTGCAGTTTTTTTACCTGTTCTGCAAGTCTATAATCAGTGCCTGAGTTATCAATCAAATCATCAGCTTTCGCTTTCCTGAATGCGCGCGACACTTGGCTGTCAATTATGGATTGTATTCTTTCGGTAGTCAGGCTGTCCCGAATCTTAACACGTTCAATCTGTGTTTCAACAGGGCAATCGATAACCAGTATCCGGTCAACAAAATGAGTCATGGCGGTTTCGAATAATAATGGAATACTGATAATGCAATACGGGGCGTCCAGCCGCTCAAGTTCCGCTTGCAGGGCTTTATAGATTAAGGGGTGGAGTATCGATTCAAGTTTTTGTTTTTGCCTGGGATCGGAAAAAACCTTTTCCCTGAGATTTTTTCTATTTAATGAACCGTCCGGGTTGAGGACGGACGCGCCAAATGCCTGTTGTATCAGGACGAGTGCAGGCTGTCCTTTTTCGACCAGACTATGGGCTACTTCGTCGGCGTCGAGCACCGGGATATTGAAGCCGGCGAAAATCCTGGCAACAGTCGATTTGCCACAGCCGATGCCGCCGGTCAGTCCGACTTTCAGCATGGCCTTACAGGCCTACGGCGGTCAAATAGAGCCGGTTAAGTTCATTTCCCCATAACAGCGCGATCCATCCGGCGACAGCTAAATAGGGGCCGAAGGGAATGGGCACGTTATGGTCGTGTTTGACAAAAATGATCATGCCGAGACCAATGACCGCACCGACCAGCGATGACAATAAAATAATAAGCGGTAAGTACTGCCAGCCGAGCCAGGCGCCGAATAAGGCCAGCAATTTGAAATCGCCGTAGCCCATGCCTTCCTTGCCGGTCGCCAGTTTAAACAGGTGAAAAACAGTCAAAAGGGCTGTGTACCCGGCAACAGCGCCGATGATGCTGGTGTGGGCGTCGGTGAATATATTAAACAGGCTCAGGCACATCCCCAGCCAAAGCATGGGCAGGGTGATGGAGTCGGGGAGTAACTGGTGGTCAACGTCAATAAAGATTAATGCAATCAACGACCAGGTCAGCAGCAGCGCAAAAACGGCTTGAGGCGTGTAGCCGAAATGCCAGGCCACGATGATTGAGCTTATCGCCGTCAGAGCTTCTATGATCGGATAGCGCATTGAAATGCGGCAGCCGCAGGTTGCGCATTTGCCTCTTAAAAAAAGGTAGCTGATGACCGGAATGTTCTGGTAAGGCTTGATGGGCGTATTGCAGCCGGGGCAGCGGGATAAGGGAAAAACCAGGTTGAAGGGTTCTTCTTGTGCGCCTGCATTCATGCTGTCGGCGGACGGTGCCGTTTCCGGCTCGATTTGCAGATATTCCAGGCACTCCTTGCGCCAGCCTCGCTGCATCATTATCGGCAGTCTGTAGATAACAACATTCAGAAAACTGCCGACAAGCAAGCCGACAACACCGGCCAGGGCCAAAAATAGAGCGGGTATATTTGAAAGCATAAGCTGCTGCATCTGTGTTATTGATAAAGTGAACGCTCCAGAGCAGAACGTCTATGAATTGGACTTTGTTGTCTGGAGCGTATTAGTGAATTGCCGCACCCATTTTGAATATCGGTAAATACATCGCGACAATCAGGCCGCCGACCAAAATGCCCAAGACAACCATAATGAAGGGTTCCATTAAACTGCTCAAATTATCAACAAGGTTATCGACCTCTTCGTCGAAAAAGTCGGCAACTTTCAACAGCATGGAATCCATTGAGCCTGATTCCTCGCCGATGGCCACCATCTGTATCACCATGTTGGGCCAAAGATCGGCCTGCTGCATCGCAAATTGAAGTCTTTGTCCAGTCGACACCTCGTCGCGCATTTTTAAAACGGCTTCGCTGTAGATGATATTGCCGCAGGCGCCGGCGACGGACGACAGTGCCTCTACCAAGGGTACCCCGGCTGCGGACATGGTTGCCAACGTTCTGGCAAACCGGGCAATAGCGGACTTATGTAAAATGAGGCCGACGACCGGTACTTTCAGCAGGGTCTTATCCAGGAAATGGTTGAATGCTTTGGATCGTTTTTTAAAATAGCCGAATGTGTAAACGACGCCGACAATAATACCGACAACCACGTACCACCAGGCTTTCATCCATTCGGACATCGCGACAACCATTTTGGTGAAGGCGGGCAAATCGGCGCCAAAGCTTTTGAACATGTCGGAAAATACCGGCACCACAAAAATCAACAGGATGGTGGTGACGATAAAAGCCACGACGACTACCGCGATAGGGTAGGTCAGAGCCTTTTTGATCTTTTTCTTCATCGACTCGGTTTTTTCTTTGTAGGTGGCGATTTTATCCAGCAGGGTTTCCAGTACCCCGGCCTGTTCGCCCGCTTCAACCAAGTTGCACGTTAATTCATCAAAATACAGGGAATTTCTGTTAAGCGCTTGGGCCAGGGTGTCGCCGCCTTCAATATCGGCTTTGATGCCCATTAGCAGAGCTTCCATGCTCGGATTGTCGTGGCCTTTGCCGACAATATCGAATGACTGGACCAAAGGCACGCCCGCTTTAAGCATCGTGGCCAATTGCCTGGAAAAAACCGCTATATCGCCTGGGGTGATTTTCTGGACTTTTTGGGTGAATAGCGACTTGGGTTTTTTCTTGAAACTAATGACATGATAGCCCTGCCGGCGCAGTTCGGTTTTTGCAATGACTTCGCTTTTTGCGGAGATTATGCCGCCGGCTTTCTTCTTGTTTTTGTCGGTTCCCGTCCAGACGAAATCTATTTGTGCGCTTTGCTCTGCCATGCTTATTCCTTGGTGATTCGATCAATTTCTTCCAGGCTGGTTATGCCCATGCGCACTTTGTTTAATCCCGATCGGCGCAAATCATTAAATCCTTCAGCCAGGGCGCACTCAGCCAGCTGGTCGGTATTGCCGCCGTTCAGGATAAGGGTGCGCATTTTGTCAGTCAGCGTCAGGACTTGATAAACGCCGACCCGGCCTTTATAACCGTTGGTGCAATGATCGCAGCCCACGGCGCTGAATATTTTAAGGTCGCGCAACTCTTCTTCCTTAAAGCCGGCAGCAAGCAGGACTTTATCAGGCAGGTTGGCAGGGACTTTGCAATGTTCGCAGAGCCTCCGTCCCAAACGCTGCGCCATAATCAAGTTGACCGCAGAAACGATGTTGAACGGTGGGATGCCCATTTGCATCAGGCGGTTCAAGGTTTGCGGCGCATCATTGGTATGCAGGGTCGATAACACCAAATGTCCCGTTTGTGCGGCTTTAACGGCGATTTCGGCGGTTTCCAAATCGCGGATCTCACCGACCATGATGATGTCGGGATCCTGCCGCAAAAATGCGCGTAAAGCGCTGGCAAAGGTCAGGCCTGCTTTAGGATTCATATTGACCTGGTTGATGCCTTCTACGGTAATTTCAACAGGGTCTTCGGCCGTGGAGATGTTGCGTTCCATGGTGTTGAGAATGTTTAAGCCGGTATACAGCGAAACGGTTTTACCGCTACCCGTCGGTCCCGTCACCAGCACTAAACCGTAGGGTTTGTTAATCGCCTCAAGGAAAATCCGTTGCTGTTCCGGCTCAAAACCCAGTTTTTCGATACCCAGCTGGGCGCTGGTAGGGTCCAAAATACGCAACACGACTTTTTCGCCGAACAGCGTAGGGCAGGTGTTTACCCGGAAATCAATCGCGCGATTTTTGGACAAGGTCATTTTGATACGGCCGTCCTGCGGAACCCGGCGTTCGGCGATGTCCATTTTAGACATGACCTTGATGCGGGAGACGAGCCTGCCGGCGATACTGGCGGGTGGTGTGGCAACTTGGCGGAGTATGCCGTCCGATCGGTAACGGATGCGGAAAATCTTTTCGTAGGGTTCCATGTGTATATCGGATACCCCTTGTTTTATAGAGTCCAGCAGTATTTTGTTGACGTAGCGAACAATCGGCGCGTCGTCAATATCTGACGTGATAGCATCGGCTTTGGTGGTATCTTCTTCGCCCCCGGTAATGTCCAGATTGTCCAGGTCCTCATCAAGCATATCCGTCATCGAGGTATCGGCGGCCTCCAGCGAGGCTTCGATCGCTTTGACAAGCTTGTCTTCTTCAACCAGGATGGCTTCGGGATTAAGGCGGCTGTGGAATTTGAAGTCATCCAGAGCGCGGAAATCGGTCGGGTCCGATACGGCGACAAACAATGTTTTTCCCCGGGTGAACAGGGGCAGAGCATGGCATTTACGGATTAGCTTTTCACCGACCAGATTGATAGGAAGCCTACGAATCTCAATGGCATCCAAGTCAAAAAAAGGCACGCCAAACTCGATTGAAGCTTGGGAGGCTAACGCTTTGCTGTCAATGAGCTTATTGGTAACGAGGTAGCGTATTAACGGAATTTTGTTTTTTTGCGCTTCCTGAATATGAATGTGCGCATCGGTCTCGGTTAGCAATCCCTTCTCAATCAAGCACCGCGTAAGGCCACTAAATTGTAAATCTGTTGATGCGGTATTCATAGGATGATTACTTTGTCAGTTGTTTAGGCAAATATAGATGAAAAAGGTATGGGGTACAAGGTACACGGACGGCACAAGGCTAAAGGCGAAGGGCTAAAGAGGCGCCCTCCTTTGCCTTTAGCCCTTCGCCTTTCGTCTGCCTTTCTTACAACGCCCGGATTTTGCGTTGCTGCTCCTCAAGATTGTTCAGCATCGAACGTAAATCGGCCAACTTGGCTTTTTCTTTTTCAATAACTTCCGGCGGCGCTTTATCGACAAACGCCGGATTATTCAGCTTGCCTTCGACTCTAGGCAGATCGTTGTTGATTTTTTGGATTTCCTTTTCCAGCCGCGCCAGTTCCGCTTCCTTGTCGATTAAGCCCGCCATCGGGATCAGGATTTTCATCTCGCCGACTAAGGCCATCGCCGATTCCGGCGTGCTTTCACTAGGCCTTAGCCAGGTAATCGAGTTTAACCTGCCCAGTTTTTGCAGATAAATCCCGTTGTTGCTTAAACTCTGCTGATCGGCAAGAGAACCGTTTTGTAAAAACACCGGCAGCGGCTTGCCTGGGGCGATATTCATTTCGCCGCGAATGCGGCGCACACCCAGAATAAAGTTCATCACCCAGTTGGTTTCGGCGATGGCATTGTTATCGATTTTCGTTTCATCGGCTACCGGGTAGGGTTGCAGCATGATGGTATCAGCTTTAATACCAGCCAGCGGCGCAACCCGCTGCCAGATTTCTTCGGTAATGAACGGCATGATCGGATGCGCCAAACGCAGAATGGACTCCAAAACCGTCAACAGGGTTTTGCGGGTGCCGCGTTGCAGTGCCTGATCGCCGGATTGCAGGGATATTTTAGATAACTCCAGATACCAGTCGCAGTACTCATTCCAGGTAAACTCATAAATAGCTTGAGCGGCCAAGTCGAAGCGGTAGCTTTCAATGGCGCTACTGGTCACTGCCGTTACCTGATGCAACCGGGATGTAATCCAGCGATCCACTTGGCTGTATTCGCAGGGTGCATCGGATAGGCCGTTATCCTGCTCTTCGGTGTTCATCAGCACGAAACGCGCAGCGTTCCAGAGTTTGTTGCAGAAATTGCGATAGCCTTCGGTACGGGCCAGATCGAAACGAATATCCCGCCCCGTCGATGCCAGGGAAGCAAAGGTAAAGCGCAACGCGTCTGTACCGTATGACTGAATGCCGTCAGGAAAATGCTTGCGCGTATCCTGTTCGATCTTCTTTGCCAAATGCGGCTGCATCATGCCGGAAATACGTTTTGCGACCAACGCTTCGAGTTCTATGCCGTCGATGATGTCGATCGGGTCGAGCACGTTGCCCTTGGATTTGGACATTTTTTGCCCTTCCGCATCGCGCACCAGGCCGTGGATGTAGACTTCCTTAAACGGCACTTCGCCCTGGAATTTTAGGCCCATCATGATCATCCGGGCCACCCAGAAGAAGATGATGTCAAAGCCGGTCACCAGTACGCTGGTCGGGTAATGCTTGGCCAATTCCGGGGTTTGCTCCGGCCAGCCCAGCGTGGAAAAAGGCCACAAGGCGGATGAAAACCAGGTATCCAGCACATCTTCATCCTGCTTAAGCGCAAAGCCTTCGGGCAACTTATGTTTGACGCGGATGTCCTGCTCGGAGTTGCCGACGTAAACATTGCCCATGTCGTCATACCAGGCCGGGATACGGTGCCCCCACCAGATTTGTCGCGAGATGCACCAGTCCTGGATATTGCGCATCCATTCGAAATAGGTGTTTTTCCAGTTGTCCGGCACAAACTTGATGTCGCCGTTTTCAACGGCCGCAATCGCAGGTTCCGCCAGTGGCGCGACCTTGACATACCATTGGTCGGTCAACAGCGGTTCGATCACGCTGTTGGTGCGGTCGCCGCGCGGCACCATCAATTTGTGGTCGACGATTTTTTCCAATAAACCGGCTGCATCGAGATCGACAACGATTTGTTTGCGCGCTTCAAAGCGGTCCAGGCCGCAGTATTTGGCTGGAATCAGGTTGTTTTCGCCTTCATCGTTGCCGCGTATCGCGGCGTCGACGGTAAACAGGTTAATCAAGCCGCCATGCGGCAAGTCCTGGATAACCGAGTTATGTCGGTGGCGCGACCAAACTTCGTAATCGTTAAAATCGTGGGCAGGGGTGATCTTGACGCAGCCGGTGCCGAATTCAGGATCGACATATTCGTCGGCAATAATCGGAATGCGGCGGCCGGTTAACGGCAGTTCCACGAACTCGCCGAGCAGATGTTTATAACGCTCGTCGTTCGGATGAATCGCTACCGCCGCGTCGCCGAGCATGGTTTCAGGACGTGTCGTGGCGACAATCAAATGCCCCTGGCCGTTAGACAGCGGATAACGCAGATGCCACATCGAACCGTTTTCTTCTTCCGACAGCACTTCCAGATCGGAAACAGCGGTATGCAAAACCGGGTCCCAGTTAACCAAGCGCTTGCCGCGATAAATCAGGCCTTCTTCGTAAAGCCGGATAAACACTTCCTGCACCGCATCGGACATGCCCTCATCCATCGTGAACCGCTCCCGGTTCCAGTCCAGCGAAGAGCCCATGCGCCGCAATTGGCGGGTAATCGTGCCGCCCGATTCTTCCTTCCATTGCCAGACCTTTTCCAGGAATTGCTCGCGGCCCAGGTCATGGCGGGTCTTGCCTTCGGCGTTGCATAACCGTTCCACCACCATTTGCGTGGCGATGCCCGCATGGTCGGTGCCCGGCTGCCACAAAGTGCTGTAGCCTTTCATCCGGTGGTAGCGGGTCAGCGCATCCATGATGGTATCCTGGAACGCATGGCCCATATGCAAACTGCCGGTCACATTGGGCGGCGGGATCATGATGCAATAGGATTCGCCTTCCGGTTTGGGCGTCGCCGCGCCAGTTCCCGACTGGCTTGCGGCATACGCACCATCCCTGGCGGTAAAATAACCTTTTTCTTCCCAGGTTTGATACCAGCGTTGTTCGATTGAATGAGGGGTATATGTTTTTTCCATGGATGGGACGCTCTGTTTTTATAAGAAGTTGATGCGTAAGGTGCTTTAATTTTATTTCCAATCTTTATGCGTAGTGATCTTCATGCCCGACTGTTGATACTGGCGGTAGCGGCTCCTGCCGGCTTCTTTGGTGGTTTCGCTGTTATCCAGTATTTCAAGGATGCGCTCGGTTTGCGGTCCTAGGTTGGGATAATGCGAAGACAGGTTGAACAGGATTTTTTGCCAGTGCTCGGGCGCATCCAGCGAGCCGATCAGGATGACTTTTTCAAGCCCGGGCGGCTCGCCGGTGTATATCTGGTGCGGAATAAAACTGCCCGCCCTGAAGGTCCAGAGCAGGTCGTCTATGATCCGGCTTTGTTCGGCGTCATCGGTCAGTACATAACAGAAACTGCCGCTACGGTAAGCTTTCTCGATCAGCTTGCAGGCAAACAGATACCTATCCTGTAGGGATTCCGTCGGCAGTATGTAAAAGCTGACTTCAGCCACTTATGTTCTGGGTATGCGCCCGGCTAATCAGGTACTGGATTAATAACGGCACAGGGCGGCCGGTTGCGCCTTTGGTTGGGCCGGTGCGCCAAGCGGTGGCGGCGATGTCCAGATGCGCCCAACGGAACTTTTCGGCAAATCGCGCCAGAAAACAGGCGGCAGTAATGGTGCCTGCGTCCTTGCCGCCGACATTAGCCATGTCGGCGAAATTGGATTTAAGCTGTTCCTGGTATTCTTCCCAGAGCGGTAAGCGCCAAGCGCTGTCGTTGGCGATCTCGCCGGCCGCAGCCAGTTCTTCGCATAAGGCGTCGTCGTTGCCGAGCAGTCCCATGGCTACGCGGCCTAAGGCGACACCAACCGCGCCGGTCAGCGTGGCAATGTCGATCACCACGTCGGGGTTGTAGCGTTCGGCATAGGTTAAGGTGTCGCAAAGCAGCAGGCGGCCTTCGGCGTCGGTATTTAACACTTCAATGGTTTTGCCGGACATGCTGGTCAAAATATCGCCCGGTTTATTGGCGTCGCCATCGGGCATGTTTTCCGATGAAGGAATCAGGCCGATAATATTCAGCGGCAGTTGCAGTTGCGCCACGGCGAGCAAGGTGCCCAGAACCGATGCGCCGCCGCACATGTCGTATTTCATTTCATCCATGCCTGGACCCGGTTTTAATGAAATGCCGCCCGCGTCGAAGGTCAGGCCTTTGCCGATCAGCACGATAGGCTTGGCATTCTTATCGCCGCCTTGATAGCTCAGGGTGATTAATTTGGCGGGCTGGCGGCTGCCGCGCGAGACCGACAGCAAAGCACCCATGCCCAGTGACGCCATGTCGGATTCTTCCAGTATTTTAACGTCCAGGCCGGCGTATTTCTTGCTCAGTTCAATCGCCTGCTCGGCCAGATAGGCCGGTGTGCAGATGTTGCCCGGCAAGTCGCCCAGGTGTTTGGTCAAATTCGCGGCTTCGGCAATTGCCTTGCCTTGCAGCAAGCCGGAATGCGCTAAAGCATGTTCGGCTTCCGTGGCGGCAATAGAGATTTTTTGAAGCTTGCTTTCGGTTTCCTTATCGGATTTTGTGTGGGTAAATTGATACGCGGCATCGTTAAAAACTTCGATGATATGCCGTGACTTCCATTGCAAGTCGCGGTCTGCGACATCGCATTCAGCCAGGCAGCAGACCACCGATTTGATTTGCGGCTTTTTCAGGCTGTTGACGGCGGCCAGCAGGGCTTTTTTGTAATTTTTGCCGGATAAAGGCTTATTTTCACCCAGGCCGACCAGCAAAATACGTTCAATCTTGCTGTCGGGAATGGCGTTTATTAACACAGTCTCGCCGTTTTTTCCGCTCAGGTCGCCGCGGCTGACGATGTTGTTAATAAGTCCTTGGGTGCTGTTGTTAAGGGCAAGTGCTGACGGACTGAGCTGTTGATCTTGATAAACACCGACAATAATACAATCGCATTGCAGGTCTTCTAATGGTGCGGTTTCTATTGAATAGTCCATAACTTAACTCGTTTATTTGTAAGAGAGCGTTATCTTGGGCAGACCGGAGCGGTCGGTGCAAGATGGGCCGTTTAGCCGCAATTATACAACACAAATAGCGATTTTTGATTGAACGGGCGCGGCCGGCGGTCATTTTCATTTTGAAACTTCAACGCGGAAGGAAAACCGTCGAGAAACATCATGATCCTGTCCGTGTTCAAAGCGACGGATGTTGCAATATGCCGCTTCTAATGGCCGATTTCTTATAAAATGGTACATAATTTACCGGCTCAAGGTAGAATTTAACCTTGTACCTTTGTTGTAAATACACACTCGTTTTTGATTGGGGAGACACGTTTGGAAGCAAATTGGACTAAAGGTTATAAAGCGGGGCGGCGTAAATTAGTCACCGTCCTGGACAAAATGATAGCCTTGGATTTGTTAAGGACACTGCTGGCTGTTTGGTCGGTCATTGTCGTTATTATCGTCAGTCGGCAGTTCATCAGGATTCTTAATCAAGCCGTTGAAGGGCAGGTATCCAATCAAACCTTGCTGACCGTTCTGGGCTTGAAAACGGTTATTGCCAGCGCCTCCTTTTTGCCTGCCGCCTTGTTCATGGCGGTGCTGATGGTCTTGGGCAGGATGTACCGGGATCAGGAAATGTCCGCAGTGGCTTCGGCAGGAGGCGGTGCCGGAACGGTCTATCGCGCTATATTCCTGCTGATTTTTCCGTTAAGTGTGCTGGCAACCGGCTTGTCGTTCTATGTCTCGCCATGGGCCGAAGCTATGATGGAACAGCTCATGCACCAGGATAAGGAATCGGCCGATCTCAGGGGGGTTGCCGCCGGAAAGTTTAGCGAATACAGCCAGGGGGACCTGGTTTTTTATGTGGAAAAGATTGATCCCGATAAAAAAATGCATGAGGTCTTTGTCCAGCACAGGCAAGGAAACCGCTTGGCGATTATTAATGCCGAAGCGGGCAGGGTGGAAGATTTACCTGACGGACGCTATGTCATTTTGGAAAATGGCGAGCGCATACAGGGACAGCCGGGTACTGTAAATTTTGTGCTGGAACAGTTTGCCGAATACGCAGTGAGATTAGAGACCAAAGAATCAGCCGCTACTTTCGGTAAGGAGTCGATTGCCAGCGAGGCGCTGCTGCGTTCCGGCCAAATAACCGATATTGCCGAATTGCAGCGCCGGTTTTCTATCCCCATGGGCATAATGCTGCTGAGTTTTATTGCCGTGCCTTTGGCCCAGATGTCGCCTCGCGGCGGCGTTTACGGGAATATGCTGGTCGGCTTCCTGATCTATTTTAGCTATGGAAACCTTATCCGCGTCAGCCAGAGCTGGGTCATGACTCAAAAGATCCCCGCGTGGCTGGGTGTTTTTGGCGTCAATACGCTGTTGTTGTTGATAGGCGGGATTTTATTGGCAAGATTGTTCGGGTGGCAATGGCTGGTTATGAAAGCCAGGGAAATGGTGCGTAAGTGAATGTATTAACAGGCTATATAGTCAGGGAAATATTAAAGGGCTCCTTTGTTGCCGTCCTATTATTGCTGACCTTATTCAATTTGTTTACCTTCAGCGATCAGCTAAAGGATCTGGGCAAAGGACACTACGGTTTAACAGAGATTTTTTATTATCTTGCGCTGACTTCGCCTTCGGTTTTTTATGAATTGATGCCGGCATCTGCCTTGCTAGGCAGTCTGTTTATCTTGGGAGCGATGGGCAATAACCGTGAGCTTATTGCGATGCGGGCCGCAGGCTTATCCATTTTGGGGATTATTAAAGCGGTTATGGTGGCCGGGGCTATTTTAGTGCTGATTGCCATAGCGGTTGGTGAATTTGTCGCGCCGGTAGCCGAGCGGGCGGCCCAGATGGTTAAAGTCACCGCCCAGAACGAGCAGGTGGTCATGAATGTCAAATACGGGCTCTGGCTGCGGGAAGGCAAAAAATTCATCAATGTCCGCAAAATAGAGGATGACGGCAGTCTGGCCGACATCAGCATTTATGAGCTGGATGAGCAGCGCCATTTGCGTTATTCAACCCATGCAGAGAAAGCCGTTTTTCAAGGCAATGAACAATGGAAATTAGAGCAAATCAAGCGATCGGACATTTCAAACGAGCAGATGGCCGCAGGTAGCCAACCGGAGCAAATATGGCAATCAACCGTCGCCCCGGACTTATTGGATATTGTTGTAGTCAACTCGCATGACCTATCCATGTACGACCTGGCGATGTATATTCAATTTTTAAAGGACAATCATCAAAAGTCGCAAGAGTTTGAACTGGCTTTCTGGGGGCGCGTGGTTAATCCGTTGGTCGTTTTCGTGATGCTGCTGGTGTCTGCGCCCTTCGTTATCGGTGTTAAGCGCGGTGTTAACGTTGGCGCAAGGATGATGATCGGCGTTGTGATCGGCATGGGATTTAATATTATCGATAAAATCGTCGGGCATCTCGGGCTGATTTACGATCTTAATCCCGCGTTAATCGCATTCACTCCCAGTTTGACTGTTTTAGCGCTGGCGTTGTTTGCGTTGACTCGGGTGCAAGCGTGATTCGGCATCGCAGGGCCGAAGCCCGAATAATTGAACAGCGCTTAAAACGAGCAAATCGAGGTTAGGATGGCAATTAGAAAATTTAACGGTAAACAACCCAAAATCGGCAAGTCGGTTTTTATAGATGACAGCGCCGTAGTGATTGGCGACGTTACCTTGGGGGATGATGTTTCTATATGGCCTGCCACAGTGGTCAGAGGCGATGTTGAACGTATCGCTATTGGCGACGGCACCAATGTGCAGGACGGTTCCGTATTGCATGTCACTCACGCCGGCAAGTATACGAATCAAGGCTATCCGTTAACTATAGGCAAGGGCGTTACGATAGGTCATCGAGCGGTGGTTCATGCCTGCACGGTGGGCGATTACTGTTTGATAGGGATAGGGGCGATTATTATGGATGGCGCCGTTCTTGAGGATTATGTGATGCTGGGAGCCGGTGCACTGGTTCCGCCGGGGAAAAGGCTGGAAAGCGGTTATCTTTATGTAGGAGCGCCCGCCAAACAGGTCAGGCCTTTAAATGAATCGGAGAGGGAGTTTTTGGAATATTCGTCCCGGCAGTATATTCGGTTGAAAGATGAGTATTTAAAAAATATGGATGATGCCGGATTTGACGGATGAAAGAGACGAAAGGCAAAGGGCAAAGGGCGAAAAAAGCTTGCATTTTGATTTAAGGAGCGCTGCAATCTTTAGCCTTTAGCCTTTAGCCTTTAGCCTTTAGCCTTTAGCCTTTAGCCTTTAGCCTTTAGCCTTTAGCCTTTAGCCTTTAGCCTTTAGCCTT
>JBAQYH010000861.1:0-1792 GCA_049299935.1 Methylobacter sp.
GCCCAACATGCTGGGTTTACCGCGCAACAGCCATTCCGCGCCTACCCATGCCAGAGTAGCCGCCGCACTGGCCAGTAAGGTATTGACGAAGACTAAAGCGGCAAGACCGTTGGCTTCCAGGTTGGAACCGACGTTGAAGCCGAACCAGCCTACCCATAACAGGGACGCGCCGATCATAGTCATGGTAACGCTATGCGGAGCCAGGGATTCCTTTCTGTAACCGATACGTTTGCCTATCATCAAACAGCCCACCAACCCGGCGATACCGGCGTTGATATGTACGACGGTGCCGCCGGCGAAATCCAGCGCGCCTTTTTGGAACAGGAAGCCCGCTGTCGCACCGGCAGTTTCAGCCGCTTTGGCGTCGGTATACGCATCGGGACCGGCCCAATACCAGACCATATGCGCCATCGGCAGATAGGAGAACGTGAACCAAAGGAACATAAACAGCAATACCGCTGAAAACTTAACCCGCTCGGCAAAGGCCCCTACGATCAACGCAGGAGTAATGGCGGCGAAAGTCAGCTGGAAGGCCACGTAAATATACTCGGGCACGAAAACGCCCTTGCTGAAAGTAGCGGCCAGCGATTCCGGCGTGATGCCTTTAAGGAACAGCTTGCTCAATCCGCCGAAGAACGCATTGCCCTCGGTAAACGCGACACTGTAACCGTAGATTGCCCACAAGATGGCCATCATTGAAAAAATCACAAACACCTGCATCAACATCGACAGCATGTTCTTGGCACGCACCATGCCGCCGTAAAACAGCGCCAAACCGGGAATAACCATCAGGATTACCAGTACGGTCGCGACGATCATCCATGCGGTATCGCCTTTATCGGCTGTAGGCGGGGCCGGAACGGCTGCGGGATCCGCGAAAGATAATCCGGCAAAACCCAGCAAAGCAAGCAGGATGAAGGTAGTTAAAAGTTGTTTCATAATTCCCCCTTAATATTAAAGCGCTTCTTCGCCGGTTTCGCCGGTACGAATCCGAACGACCTGCTCTAAATCGGTTACAAAAATTTTACCGTCGCCTATTTTGCCGGTATTAGCCGCTTTGGTAATGGCTTCGACAGCCTGGTCCAGCATAGTGTCAGCCACCGCCACCTCAATTTTGGCCTTGGGTAAAAAATCAACCACATATTCAGCGCCGCGATAAAGCTCGGTATGCCCTTTTTGTCGGCCGAAACCTTTTACTTCGGTAACGGTGACCCCGGAAACCCCTATGTCCGAAAGCGCCTCGCGCACATCGTCGAGCTTAAAAGGTTTAACAACAGCAGTTATCAGTTTCATTTGAGCCTCTTTAATAAATTTAATATCAACATGATCGAAGCTTAAACAGCTCATAGGATATGCTGAGCATAGTGAAGCGCATCAAGTGCATCCGTCGCGAACGATGCACTTCCTTCGTCAGCACATCCTACGGGCTGAATTAAAAGTTGACCGAAAAATCGGTAGAGAACAGGAATTGATCCTGCTTGGCATTGCCGAAAGGCCGGTTCCGAACGCCTGCGGCAGTTATTCCATCCACCCAGTCATAACGCACATTCGGGCGAATATTCAGCCATTTCATCGGTTTCCAGTTTACCCCAGCGGTGAGTGCGTAATAGCTGGCAGGCAAGCAAGAAGACAAGAAGTTAGCGGCATGACTGCCCGCAGTACCAGCGTTATCGATTACGTTGGTGGCTGCTGCTACGCGACCCGGCGAGCAGACCCTGAAACCGTTTTGATCGCGGAACCATTCAGCACGAACACCCGCCGTCAGATTATCCTTAACGTCATAAGTCAAATG
>JBAQYH010000862.1:0-3653 GCA_049299935.1 Methylobacter sp.
CTTGATTGGCAATATCGAGTGCTTCGGAAATATATTCGGACATGAGCGTTACCTTCTGATTTGGGTAATTTATTATTGTGGTTTAAGGCTAATTGGATTCTATCAGCAAAAGTATTGCCTGAACAACATCGGCATCATCCAGTTGAAAGACTGGTAGCCCCTGCCTCCGGCTTATGCTTGATATACCTTAGCATGACTGCGGACATTGGTTGAAATAATTTCCTTGAAGACGTAAGCGCACAGGAAAAGTAATGCTAGTGGAGCGGCGTGCAACAATCCCTGAGTAGTTAAAATGCAAGGCCATCCGATACGGGCAGAGGGCAGGGCGGTGTCGTGGCGAATTCGGGCGGTTTTGTATCGTCGGTGCCCAACATAATCCGAATATCAAAGCACTATAGCAACGTCTGCAATTTATGTAGGTCGAGTCAGCGGTAGTGTAACCCGACCAGCTATATCGGAGGGGGCAATATGCCCTGTATGGCGGTGCGAAAATTTGGGGTTGGGCATCAATAAACAAGTCACGGGAATTGAATAAAATTACCCAAAAATCCACTTTTTATTCATGATTTGTCGTCGATAACATTTGCTGATATTGACGCATGGAGAATTTGAAGTGCGTCTCCAGTAAGGCCTGCTCGTCAGGCGAGGCTGAACTCATGAGTTCCTGGACAAGCGCGCACATGCGCTGGACACGCAGGTCGCTGCTGGGCGTTACATCGTAAGCACCGGTGGGTTCGCTCGTTTGGCTCAACAGCATTGATCCCGATCCTGATAACAGCCAGTCGATGGAAACTCCATATTTAGCGTGTAACTCCCGCAATAACTGCGCACCAATCGGCGTATCGTTCCAAATAAAATTAGTAATCGTCCGCTCTGATATTTTGGTTTTACTTGCAATATCAGCGGCTTTTAATCCAAGTGCGTCCATGACCAGAAGAAGTCTCGTAATTTCAGGAGTTTTATCTTTTGATCTCCCTATTTTACGTGTTATTGTATTCATAAAGTTTCTTTTGATTCACAAGTTTTCTTTTGTTTCATAAGTTTTCTTTTATTATACAAGGAATCACCATGCAGACAGAATCAATCTCGGCAGGAAACAAGAAGGTCGTGATGAATTTGCGCCACAGTGCTGAAGTTAAGGCTTTTGTTGATGCAAAAGCTGCCGAAAACAACCTGCTGCCGAGCACCATGTACCGCAATATTTTCAATGCTGGGCTTAAAGCTATGTACAACTTAGAGTTACGAAATAATCGAATCGTTCAGGAATAGCTAAGCGTCTCGCCAGCTGATTGACGGCCTAGCGATAAAGTTTTTTCTTGAATTATCGTCAGCAGCGTAGTGCATTAAATACGTGGCAGTACCAAAAATGCAGATAATTAATGTTAGATGGCTGTTTGCTGACCAAGAGGCTAAATCCCAGTTATTTATGCGAAGGATTGCGGCGCCGAAGTTGCCGGGCGGCTATTCAGGATTCCCAAGACCGCCGCCGAAAAGATAAAGACTATTTCCCGCAAACTCAATGCGCACGACTCCAGCGAAACCGTGTTGAGCCTGTAAATGGGATTGTAGAAATAATGCTGGTCACCCGTAACGCGTTGCCAGACATCCACCGCACCATCCATCAGCCGTTCGGCTGGTGCGTATTCAATGTCAATAGAGGATAGAATCATGTCGGATCAATTTGGAGTAATTAAAAAAATGGCCCAAATATTGGGTGCGATTGAAATTTATATTCATAAGCACAATGATTATTTACCCAAGCAGCGCAGCCGCTTTATAGACTTGTGCACGATTGGCTTGGCTGAATTTGAAGACGATTTTTTCACTTATGATCAACTTAAGAATTTGGTCGTTAATATGGTCAATCAGTGCGAATCCTCGTCTGCGATCAAATGGCGTATCGATGTCGATAACTGTACCGCCGATCAGGTGGCTGTTATTTGCCAGCCCAGCCAAAAGCGGTTTGTAATGCCGTTAAGTTTGTTCATGGCGTCGGCGCTGACGGGTAGCACAACGCGAAACCCATCGCATAGGTGATTGAATGCGCAACCGATTCTAAAAATATGTTTTTGGACGGCTCATTACTGTTTGTCGTGTAACAGGCGTGCAGGCTTTGCTTGTCCGTTGGCCTTTGCAGGCAAAGCCTGCACTCCATTTTTTATTTAACGATTCAGGCTGAGCAAAGTGACGCGCTCCGTCGATGTTTTTTATGCCCGACATTTTTGTAGTTAGATATAACGACGGATTTTTTAGGGCGATTGCATTTCGGAGATGAATACGCCATCTACAGCAACGCAATCAATTCAAGCGCCCGGTCAATTTCCTCAAACGTATTATAAAAATGCGGCGAAAACCGAATGCCGCCGCCCCGCAAGGCGCAAACCACGCCGTTGTCCTGCAAATGCTTGTATAGCACCTCATTTGCAATCGCCCGGTGTTTAAAGATAACAATGCCGGATTTCAGCTGACTATGCCGCCCCGACAATAAAACCAACTGCCCGTTTTTATCGATGGCATTTATTAAATAATCGGACTGTTCTAAAACCTGCGCTTCGATCGCAGCCATGCCGGTTTCCAACAACAACGACAAGCTGGCGGAAAACGCATGGATGCCCAGCATGTTGGGACTGCCGCATTCGAAGCGGCGGGCAGCAGGATGAATCTCCCACGGCTTGTTTTCGTAATTATGGATGTCTTTCATCATGTGCCAGCCGTATTGGGTCAGCTTCAGCTTGTCCCTGGCCGCAGGCGTGGTGTAGAAAACGCCCAAGCCTTCGGGGCCGAACATCCATTTATGACCGTCGGCCATCACAAAATCCGCCTGACAAGCCTGCACGTCGAACTGCACCGCGCCCAGACTTTGGATCGCATCGACGCAAAACAAGATGCCGCGTTGCTTGCAGAATTCGCCGATTCTTGCCAAGTCCATGCGCAGCCCTGAGGCGAATTGTATGGAGCTAATGGTCAATAAGCGCGTGTTGCCGTCGACCAGTGCAAATAAAGCATCCTCTGGCGTATCGGCACCTGAATCGACACAGCGCAAATCGGCCTGGCGAAATTCTACGCCTTGATCGGCCAAGGATTCCCATGGCAACCTGTTGGAAGGGAATTCCTCGTTGCTGGACACAATATTGTCGCCGGGCTGCCAGGTCAAACCGTAGGCGACAAAGGACAAAGCTTCCGAGGTGTTTTTAACCAGCGCAATATCGTCAGCGGAGGGGGCGTTTAACAAAGCCTGCAATTGTGTGCGTAATTCGGCTTCCTTGTTCAGCCAGTCCAGGTAGAAGTGCGAACCGTAACGGGTGTTTTGTTCGGCAAATTTGATCACCGCCTCGCCGGTTCTTTTAGGCCAGGGGCCTACGGCGGCATGGTTGAGGTAAATTAATTCGTCGGTCAGCGGGAATTCTGGGTGTTTCATGGTATCTAATAACAGAGTAGGTTGAGATGAGCAATTTAATCACAAATATCAGGTTCGCAACCTACAAACTGGTTAGTGAGCTGTTTTACTCCCATCCTACTTTGAAAACGTACAACTTCAAAATAATGTAAAGCCATGTAAAGCAACGGGTATTACCTTACCTTAACACCTATCAGTTTAACGAAAATATCCAATACGTCGTTCCGGCAGGGATTGCCGGAATCCACGACTGCAC
>JBAQYH010000863.1:0-1626 GCA_049299935.1 Methylobacter sp.
GTGCAGTCGTGGATTCCGGCAATCCCTGCCGGAACGACGTATTGGATATTTTCGTTAAACTGATAGGTGTTAAGGTAAGGTAATACCCGTTGCTTTACATGGCTTTACATTATTTTGAAGTTGTACGCTTTCAAAGTAGGATGGGAGTAGATAAAACGATGGTTGTCAGGGACAGTTAAAATCGCCCCTACAATTATGACCATACGCATCCACGCAAGCCCCTCCTCTCTTGATGGAGAAGAAGGGACTGAGAAAAGCAAAACCGACTTACAACTCGCTGTAAGTGTGCAGATTACGGTTTTTAGGATTAACGTTCGTGGAAAGAACGCGTAACCACATCAATGACAGGTTTAGAAAGATAGGCTAGCAGCGACTTGTTGCCCGTAATGACTTCGGCCTCAACGCCCATGCCTGATTGAAGCATGTTGCGGCCGGGTGTGTTACCAACATAGGGATGATCAAGGGTAACCCAGCCTCGATAATAAGGCTTATTAGCTTCGTCCAGATTACTTGAAACCGCAACCCGCCTCAATGCACCGGTAGCAAAGCCAAAACGGGCGTAGTCATAACTGGTCACCCGCAAATTAACCTTTTGATTTACCCTGACATAACCAATATCTTTGGGTTGAATGCGAATTTCAGCTTCCAGAGGCACATCATCAGGAACAATCTTCATCAGCAAGGCGCCCGGCTGAATCACTTGCCCTATGGTCAAAATATTCTGCTCGAGAACATAACCCCGATGGGGTGCGCGCACCACTAAACGGTCAACCTTGGCCTTCAAATTCCACATGGTTTCTTCAACCTCGGCTATTTCCGCCGTTACGCCACCCATCTCATTTTGCGCCTCGCGATGCAGCTGATTGAGCGTATCGGCACGACGAAACTCCAACTCGGCGAGTTCCTGCTGAGCCACTCCAATATCCTGCTTTATACGCGCCACCTCGCCGTCTGCGACCACCTTCGCCCTTTTTGTCTCAAGCAATACACTTCGAGTAACCAAGCGGCGTGCGGCTAAATTTTCACGCATGCTGGAAAGCTCTCCGGTCAGTTTTTGATCATTCGTAGAAGCCGCCAGCAATTCTTTATGTTGCGCGATGCGGCGGCGCTGCTGGTCAATTTGCCGATCAAGAATCGAAAGGGTCGAATCTCGCGTTACCACCTGCGTATGGTAAAGCGTCTGCTGGTCTGCCAGCAGGTCGACATACGACTTTGCCAATGGCGCAAAATTCGGTTCACGTCCCTGCGCAAAAGCATTAAGCCGCTCAGCGCGCAACCTGAGCGCCACTAAACGCGCCTCCGCCTGATTCAAATTTGCGATGGCCTGGGAGCCGTCAAAACGCAGCAGCTCCTGACCTTCCTGAACCAACGAACGCTCTTCAACCAAAATCTCCTTAATAATGCCGCCGTCAAGGTGCTCCACAACTTTAGGTTTACCGACAGTTATGATTTCTCCCGGTGCGCGCGTCACCTCGGTGATATGCGTCAAACCGGCCCAAAGAAAAAACAGGGCGACAGCAACGGTCACCAATTGCAACATGGGCCGCACAAAACCGGGGATAAGTTCATCCTCAATATGCGCCGTGTCCGAAAGCAATCGGCGTTGGCGGCTGCCAAGCAGCACAG
>JBAQYH010000864.1:0-1766 GCA_049299935.1 Methylobacter sp.
GTAACTTCTCAAAAAGTGTGGGTAGTGGCCAAGCGGGGACGATGAATTGGACACACCTCAGCCTGCCAGAGCATGGAACGGCTCCGTAGCTTTTCCAGAAGGACTTATGTCATGCCGGCTGGATCGATCGGTTACGGATCAATTCGGCCAGCTTTGGAATGAGTTGAGTTTTTGCCAGCCGGTCTTTGAGATACTCCCAAAAGGAAATGCCAAGTTTCCGACACGTCTTTTTCAGACTGGTGAATGTGTCTCGGCTGCGTCGACCGGCTTCGCTTCGTGTCCCCCCGCTTATCTTTCGTCTCTTTACGTACTCTCGGATACCGTTTTCGCTCAGGTTATTATGCAGGGGAATTTCAGGATGCCGGAGCACCAACAGCAGCTCGGACTTGTTGCTGTAGATTCGCTTAAGAGCATTGTTTAATGAAGCGCTGTGGGTTTTGGTGGTGAAGATTTCATCAAAAAGTTGATCGAGGCGTTCCGACTCGGCAGGTTCGGGATTCACCTTATAGGCTTTCAAATCTTTATAGAGTCCCCAGAGCTTCCCCCGTATCTCCTCCAAATCTTCTTTGCCCTTCTCGCTAACGGGAGTGATTTTGTTGATGCTTCTTTCGGCGTGGATCCAACAGAGCGCATGCAAGAGGACATTGAACTGGCCGGCATCATCACTGACGATAATCAGGTTCCTCGATATGCCATGTTCAATGATGCTCGCATACAGGGCACCTTCCGTGGCGATCTGGATGTGTCTGGCAGTCGTGATACCTTCTTCCTCCAGGTATACATTCCATTCACAGTCATCTGCCAGAACCGTTGGTTGGCCCGCACCCAAAATCTTGATGACTGGTTGTGGCAACTTGTGCGATTCCCAATACGCTACTGCATCGCTGTTGATCACATAATCGGTGCGCCCCGCCCGAAGCAATCTCAAAAAGTTGATTCGACTCTTTGTGTTCGTGCTTTCAAACCACGAAAACAAATCGTTTCCAATATGTGTGCAGTAACCGTTCTTGCCCTGATGCCGAGCTCCCGTGTCATCCACGTTGACATACGAGGAGACTTCAAGACCAACTGCAAGAATATCATCCTTTTCCTGGTGGAAATCACCCTTGTTCTCAATCAGGATATTGTTTAGCTGGCCAGCTGAGATATCCACGCCGATTTCCCCCAGTTGTTCCAGCAACAGGGGCTGTGTAACAAGGCAATGGTGGTATTGATACAAGATGAAGCGAACAAGCTCTATTCCGAAGTGTTTGCCGTCCAACTCGGCGGGCGGGTCTGCGATTATGTAACCGCCTTCTGGTGTTTGCCAGCATTCCAGAAGATACTTGATGTTGTGAGGTATGATACGAAGGTCCTGAACGATGAAACCCTTGTACCCCTTGAATTCTGAACCTTCGGGAACGTTCGGCGCAGGCACCTTCAGTTCTCGATGTATGACGAGTTCATCTGATTTCTGCCTCTTATCGGAACCGGGCCGCTTTTGATCGCTGCCTTTGAGCCCTTTTTTCCTTGGAGGCTCCAACCGGCTCGGCTCTATCTTTGGCCTTGGATTGTGACCTTTGAGACGAGCGATTTCGTCCTTGAGCTCTTGAATGGTTTCAGCCTGTTGCCTGATGATCTCAAGCAGCAGGACGACGAGCTCGCTCTTCTCTTCTTCCGGGATCTTGGGTATGTCAATTGTCGGTTTCATCGATCCTGTGCATAGCACAGAAATCTGCTCTTGTCCCGTACTTTTTGGCTTCCACCTACACTTTTTGAGAAGTTAC
>JBAQYH010000865.1:0-2396 GCA_049299935.1 Methylobacter sp.
GGGCATAACGCTGAGTAGTTATGTTTTTTAAGCTATAACCCTACTGATTCCAGATACAAGCGCCGCCGGCTTTTTCGATAGCCTCCAGGCGCTGTTGATGCTCGCTTAATTCCTGTTCCGTACAGCGTATGACTTTTAAGGCGGGACGATCCGCCGACAAATATTTAACCCCGCTATTCGCAACCGACTCTTCAGTCCTCACCTGCCCTTCATCCAGCAACGAAGACTGTCCGCCGGTCATCAGCAAAAATACATCGGCCAGAATCTCGGCATCCAGCAACGCGCCGTGCAGCTCCCGGTGACTGTTATCGATACTGTAACGTTTACACAGTGCATCCAGGCTGTTGCGCTGTCCCGGATGTTTTTTCCTGGCGTAGGTCAGTGTGTCGAATACTTTGCTATAATCCGTGACCGTGCCGGTTCCATTATTCAGCCGCGAAAATTCATAATTAATAAAGCCGACATCGAACGGCGCATTATGAATGACTAACTCAGCGCCCTGAATAAACGCAATAAAATCCTTAACGACGCCTGAAAAAACAGGCTTATCCTCTAAAAACTCATTGGTGATGCCGTGAACTTCAATAGCCCCGTCATCGATAACCCGCTCGGGGTTAATATAGACATGAAAGCGCTTGCCGGTTAAGCGGCGGTTGACCAGCTCCACGCAGCCAATCTCAATAATCCTATGCCCTTCCTGCGGATTTAATCCGGTGGTTTCGGTATCGAGAACTACCAATCGATTTGTAAATGTTCGTTTATCCACATGCCACCTTAGGCCTTCATTAATCAGTTTTGTAACTATTCAGCATATAAAGAAATGGAACGCAGATGACACGGATTAAACGGATAAACACGGATTTAAAAACTTAGCTTAGGCTGAAAATCCGTGCAAATCCGCCCTATCCGTGTCATCCGTGTTCTATTGGGAATACGCTGAATAGTTACTCGGTTTTTAAGTATAAATTCTTTAAGCCGGCATTACTTGTTAATTTTTCAAAGCTAGCCGTGCTCTAACCTTTACTGTTTTTCTGTTAGAATTTCATCATACCATCGGCTTATAACTTATACGCCGCCATACTCAAACTCAGTGCGTAATTTTCCACATTACAGAAGATATTCATATGACCATCAAAAAAGTCCAACCCGATAAAATTAAGCTGAACCAAATCGTAACCGAGGCGCGGCGCAACCAGGAACTCAGGGAGCAGTCTTACCGCGGCCAGGCGCTTAAATTATACCCTTGGGTATGCGGCCGTTGCGCCCGTGAATTCGATCATAAAAACCTGACCGAATTGACCGTGCATCATAAAAACCATAACCACGACGACAACCCGTCCGACGGCAGCAACTGGGAGTTATTGTGCCTTTATTGCCATGATAATGAACACTCAAGATACGAAGAAACCCGCTTTGACGGCTCGGCCGCAGGCAAATCCGCCGCACCTGTCGCCACGCACAATCCGTTTGCAGACCTGAAATCCCTGTTGAATAACAAAAAGTAAGGTAACTATTGAGAAATGGAACACGGATGACGCGGATTGGACGGATTTACGCGGATTTTTATCCGTGTTTATCAGCCTAATCCGTGTCGCCTAGAGGCGCCTACTTTTGGCATCCGTGTTCCATTATCTTTCATGCTGAGTAGTTACGAACGGTTTTGCCTTTGATAAAAACCTCGCCGCTGGACTTCAAAGCCGTTCTTACATCCGGATTCAATCAGATAATCCCTGAACTGGAGATAATGCTGTTCAAAATGGATTCCGTATTTAAACGGCAGCGGAATCGGCGCTCCTGCTCCCTCAACAAACAATTCTACAAACTCATCATGCTGGGAATGGCTTTGTTTATTAAATGAGTGCACAACCTGTCCATCAAGCAAGAAGCTTTCGCCCTTTATAAAACATAACGTGATTTTAAGACGGCTGTTTCTTTTTAACGCCTGATTGCTACAGATCGCAATACCCTGTTTACTGATGTTAAGTATTTTTACCGGCTGCGGCCGGTTGAAAAACGCGGGAGTCTTTTTGAAAACGGCATTGATGTCGTTTCTTTCGTATCGAACTTGTTTCCGGGCCGCTAGTTCTGCCATGACGTGGACTCCATGATGAAAACATTGAGAATAAGTTGATAATCTATCGATCTATTCTCAATGTTAAAGTCAAAGCCAACCGTCATCTATTCGTATCATTACCTAACGGGTATTACCGTTTTTTATGTCTGAGGCGCTACGTCAAACTCTCAATCAATACATCCGCAAACTCGCTGCATTTGACTTCCGTCGCCCCGTCCATCAACCGGGCAAAATCATAAGTCACCCGTTTACTGGCGATAGCGGCATCCATCGCGTTTATGATCGCATCAGCGGCCTTGGTCCACCCCATATAGCGCAGCAT
>JBAQYH010000866.1:0-5411 GCA_049299935.1 Methylobacter sp.
ACTTAAAAATACCCGACGACACCGGACTGGTTGAGCTGCACATCAACGGCGCGCTCATACCGACGCCGGCCATCAAAGATGGGCAGCTGTGGCTAAAGGAAAGCGAGATAGGTCTGAAGAAACCGGAAAACATCCAAAACAACCTGGATATTCAGGTCTTCCGCAAAATCACCGATGACGTACCCGCACAGGTTTTGACCCGGCTGGTAATGGAAGTCTCCGGCGAGCAACGCGAAGTGAAATTGCCCCGACCTATTCCGGACGGTTTTATCCCGCTGAGTTTACAAAGTCCATTGCCCGCACGTCTGGAGCCCGACGGACAGCTATTGATCCAGTTACGCCCCGGCCAATGGCAGATCGACATACTGGCCAGAAACAGCAAAGAGCTGGCTACACTCCCGCTTGCCATTCCCCAACCGGAACAAAACATCCAATGGCCGGAATCGGAAATCTGGTCATTCGATGCCCGCCCCCAACTGCGCGTCGTTGAAATCGAACAGCTCAGCGCCATCGATCCCAGCCTGACCAACTTACCGGACGATTGGAAAAACCTCCCGGCCTATAAAATCAATCAGGGCCAGGCGATGGGTTTTAAAACCATCCGCCGGGGAGACCCGGAGCCCGAACCCAATCAACTCAATCTGACCAGAAAACTATGGCTGGATTTCGACGGCGAAGGCTATACCGTCAATGACACGATTACCGGCAACATGACCCGCGGCTGGCGGCTGAATACCCTGCCGCAAACGCAACTGGGCAGAGTCACCCTAAACGGCAGCAACCAGCTTGTTACCCAGGATAAATCCGGCAAGCAAGGCGTGGAAGTTAGAAGCGGCTCGATAACGCTGGATGCCGACAGCCGCATTGCCGGTGCCGTCGGTTCAACCAGCGCCGTGGGTTGGGAGCAGGACTTTCACACGGTCCGCGCCGAACTGAACCTGCCGCCAGGCTGGCGTTTGCTGGCGGCGGGCGGCGTCGATAATGTGCCTGACAGCTGGATTTCCCGTTGGACCTTGCTGGACTTGTTCCTGGTGTTAATCGCCGCGCTGGCAACAGGCAGGTTATGGAATTCCTATTGGGGCGGCCTCGCGTTGATCACGCTGGTATTGATCTGGCATGAGCCGGGCTCGCCTCATTTCGTCTGGCTGAATATTCTGGCCGCAACCGCCTTGATCAAGGTATTGCCGCAAGGCCGGTTCTTGAAATTCATGAGCTGGTATCGCAACGTTTTCTGGCTGGCGTTAATCATGATCGCCTTGCCTTTTATGGTGCAGCAGGTGCGCACCGGGCTTTATCCGCAGCTGGAAAAACCCTGGCAAGCGGTCCCTATGCCCATCTTCCAAGATCGCGGCATCGTTGGAACAGCCGTCGAAATGACCGCACCGGCCCCTGTCTCTGAAGCGATCAGCGAGATGAAAGAAAAGGTGTTAAGAAAATCGATGCTGTCCGATGCCGCATCGTCTTATGGTTATGCAGACAAGGCGGCCGATTTTGAACGCATCGACCCTAAAGCCAAAGTACAGACCGGCCCCGGCTTGCCGCAATGGCAATGGCGCAAGGTGCTGCTGTCATGGAACGGTTCGGTCGATGCGGGGCAACAGCTGCATTTATGGTATTTAACGCCGACGCTGACCATGCTGCTGAATTTCGCCCGCGTGATTCTAGTCGCTGCCCTGGCCTTGCTGATGTTCGGAGTTGCGGAAAAGTTCAGGTTTAAAGGCTTCCGAGCCTCGACACCCTTGCTGCTGTGGTTTTTGCTGTTGCCGATGCTGTCCATGCCGTCACCCGAAGCGTATGCCGAACTTCCGGATAAAGCCTTACTGGACGAGCTAAGAAGTAGGCTGCTGGAAAAACCGGTGCCGCCGGACTGCTTGCCAAGCTGCGCGCAAATTCAGCAGATGAAAATAACCATTACCGAAAAGGAATTGGCGATTGCGCTGCAAATTCATGCCCAGCAATCCGTAGCGGTTCCGTTGCCCGCCGAATATGAGCAATGGTTTCCTAACCAGGTCTTTGTCGACGGCAAAACAGCACCAGGGCTTTACCGCGATAGCAACGGCTTGTGGATTAATCTGGCCGAAGGCGAGCACCAGGTTGTACTCGGCGGGGCAGTGCCCTTGTTAAGCAAATTCACCCTGCCTTTGCCGTTAAAACCGAACTGGGTCAGCATTCAAAATACCGGCTGGGAAGTCATCGGCCTGCAGGAAAACAACGAGGTTGACGACCAACTGCAATTTAGCCGCATAAACCGGACCGAGCAACAGCAAAGAGCAGCCGAACTGGAGCCGAGCGCGTTGCCGCCGTTTGTCAGGATTGAACGTACCCTGCAACTGGGCCTGGACTGGCGGGTTATCACCCGGATCATCCGCGTTTCACCGGCCGATTCCGCGGTGGTATTGTCCGTGCCCTTGTTGCCGGGCGAGTCGGTTACCAGCGCAGGCATCCGGGTCAAGGACGGCAAAGTCGAGGTGAATATCCCGGCCCAGCAAACCGAGCTGCAATGGGAGTCTACGCTGGAAAAGTCGGAAAAAATTGATTATGCCGCCACTCAAACCGAGCAATGGATAGAGGTGTTGCAAGCAGATGTCAGCCCCATCTGGCATCTTGAAACATCCGGCCTCGCGATGATCCATCTGAATAACGGCGGGCAATGGCTGCCGGAATGGCACCCCTGGCCGGGCGAAAAAATCACCCTGCAAATAACCCGGCCCGAAGCGATGGAAGGACAAACCTTAACCATCGACAACAGCCGGTTAAGCATCAAACCGGGGCAGCGTAACCAGGAAGCCGATCTCAACATCAGCCTGCGAAGCTCGCAAGGATCGCAGCACACAATCATCCTGCCGGAACAAGCCGTATTGCAAAGCGTCGCGATTGACGGGCAGACCCAGCCGATCAGACAGGAAGGCAGAAAACTCACCATACCGATAACCCCCGGCAAGCAGGAAGTATCAATCAGCTGGCGCGAAGCGATCGGCATAAGCACCCTCATGGCGACTCCGCAGGTTGACTTAGGAACGGCGAGCGTCAACACCAACCTGAATATCAGCCTGGGCCAGGATCGCTGGGTGTTATTCGCGATGGGCCCAAAACTTGGACCTGCGGTTTTATTCTGGGGCGTGCTGATTGTTATTTTCATGTTGTCTGTTGGCATGGGCAAAATCCGGCTTACACCCTTAAAAAGCCGGCAATGGTTTTTATTGTTGGTCGGGCTCAGCCAGATTCCCCTTGAATCGGCGGGCGTTGTTATTGCGTGGCTAATGCTGCTGGGTTGGCGCAAGACGCAACAGGCTTCCGGCCTTCGCTATTTCAATGCGCTGCAAGTTATCATCGGCGGCTTAACCGTGGTATCGCTGGGCTTGTTGTTTTTAGCGGTCGAGCACGGATTGCTGGGATCGCCCGATATGCAAGTCGTCGGCAACCAGTCCTCAGCATCCAATTTAAACTGGTATCAGGATCGAAGCCCGGCGATTTTGCCCAATGCGACGCTGGTCTCAGTGCCGCTGATGGCGTATCGATTATTGATGCTGGTTTGGTCGCTATGGCTAGCGGTGTCATTGCTCAACTGGCTGAAATGGGGCTGGGAGTGTTTTTCCAGCAACGGGCTTTGGCATAAGGCCGTCAAGAAAGAGAAAGCGGTAGCCGTCGAGCAGGAAGATAAATGGGTAGCCGATGAGCCGAAAGAGAAAGACCAATAGAGGCAACCGGTCAGCAGCCCTTCATGCCAAATGCCGTAACTGCGTCATCCCGGCAGGGAATACCGGGATCCAGAGCACAGGGATGTGCTAGAGTGAATGTATGGAAAGCGTCATTTTCTGAAAAAACAACTCAAAAAGTGGTCGCGTGTAGCAAAAAACGGTTGGTTGAACTACATAATCCGTTGTGACGAGACTTGTGGTCCAATTTGGAATTGCCGGGATGACGTGCTATTTAGATACCTCTATTTTCCCTGATAGTGCCTCCTACGAGAGAGCTCCCTAAAAAACGCAACCAACCGTCTGCCAGATAGCCAAACTCCTAATCCCAGCAAACCCATGTCAACCTTCCACTTCCAGCAGTTTTCCGTATTACAACAACACTCCGGTATGAAAATATGCACCGATGCCGTGTTATTCGGCGCTATGGCCCCGGTCAATCCGGGCGACCACGTGCTGGACATCGGCACCGGCACCGGCGTGCTTGCGCTGATGGCGGCCCAGCTCGGCGCTACGAAAGTGACCGCCGTGGAGTTGACACAGGAAGCTTTTAAAGAAGCCGGCATCAACTTCAACAACAGTCCCTGGGCAACAAACCTTGAAGCCGTGCATCAGGACATTCAAAGCTTTTCCTTAACAGGCGACCGGCAATACGACCTGATCATCAGCAACCCGCCGTTTTTTGAAAACCACCTCAAGACCGTCGATGCCCTTAGAAACACCGCCCGGCACACCGACCAACTGCCCTTTGCCGATTTGATCGGCATTGCCGGAAGTTTATTAGCCCCGCAGGGTTTGTTTTACCTGTTGATCCCCGCTCATGCGGTCGCAAAATTTTCCGACCAGGCTTTGGCGGCGGGATTCCATTTGATCAACCAAACCAATTTTCGAGGCTATGCACATAACGAAGCCAAAGTATCCGCGCTGACTTTCAGCCGCACAGCCGCCGTGTCTACGGCAAGGCTGTTGACTATCTATGAATCCCACAACGTGTACAGCCAGAATAGCGAAGCTTATCTAGCGGATTTCCTGCTGCGGTTTGCTAAAGCCCGGCAGGCAAGCCTGGAAAAATAAGTCATTATGAAAATAAATATGGAATACGCTACTTCCAAGCAAGTAGCCTGGATGCAGCTTGCGAAACCCGCGGCTTCGCGGCTTCGGTCATCCCGTATTCCGCTACGCTTCATACAGGCTACATGCTTGATAGACTTTCAAAATAAAGATCATGGATAATATTTTCAAAGGCAAATTAAAACGCTGGAACGATGATAGAGGATTCGGTTTTATCATCCCTGAAAACGGGAATGGTGAAATCTTCATCCATATTTCAGCATTGAAAAACATGAGCCGCCATACTTCGCCACGATGCGGTATCAAGCGAAGATCACGGCGTAGCGCGCCTCGCAATGCATTACCACGCGACAAACATTCCCCACCGCCCAAAATTTATCCGGCTATAGCGGCCGCTTCGAAAAATGGTCTATATCTTTACACAATTGGAAACCAATCATTAATAGGTTTATGATTACGCATCAGTACGAAATGCTGACTTTTTTAACCGCAGTTTATGATGAAGTTACCAAGTTTGACGACTGCAAACATAATTACAATTAAAGCAGTATCTCAACAAAATTAAGGATTGTATGGAAGAGCTATTCATCGGTTGGCTAAAAGAATACGGTTACGTTATTTTGTTCCTGTGGAGCATATTGGAAG
>JBAQYH010000867.1:0-2523 GCA_049299935.1 Methylobacter sp.
TCATAACCGACTTTCGAGCATAACACCGCCTCGCATCCGGCCAACGCCCGGATAGTTACTTGCAGAGTGGTTTCGCCGTCGCCGCAAGTGGTATCGCCGCCGCAATACTGGTCGGCTTTGCGATGGCTGATAAAACGCACACCGTCCGGCGAAGCTTCATAAATCAGGAATTCCTTGGCATGGCCGAAATGCATGTTAATCACGCCCTGGCCGCTGGTGGCAACCGCCATCAATACCGGACGCGTGGTCAACTTGGGTTCTTGTTTATGTTGCTGCGCTTTTTCGGCTTTTTCCAAACGTTTGCTGTCCATTTCAGCCTGTATGGCTTGATGAATGACCTTGCGTTTTTCCATCGCCGCCTGATAATCGATTTCCATATCCTCGATCTTATCCAGCGTAAACTCGTCGCCCCGATCCTCACCGAGCATACCGACCGCATCGGCGCGGCACTGGCGGCAATGGCGCATCATGTTCATATCGCCGGAACAGCTGTCTTGCAGGTCTTGAAGTTCGTCGGGAGTCGGGCCGCGCTGCCCCATCACGCCGTAGAAAGTGCCGTGCTCGGCTTCGGCAATCAGCGGCATCACGTTATGCAAAAACGCGCCCTTGGACTTCACAACCTTGCTGACCTCGGCCAAATGCTGGTCGTTGACGCCGGGAATCATCACCGAGTTGACCTTGACCAGAATGCCTTTGGCAATCAGCATCTCCAGGCCTTTTTGCTGTTGTTCGATCAGGATTTTCGCGGCTTTTACGCCTTTAATGCGTTTGTTTTTCCAGTAAATCCAAGGATAAATTTTCGCGCCGATTTCAGGATCAACGCAGTTAATCGTGATCGTGACATGATCGATATTGTGCTTGGACAATTCCTCCACCGCATCGGGCAGCGCCAAGCCATTGGTCGATACGCATAACTTAATATCCGGCGCTTCCTCGCTTAAACGGCGGAAGGTTTCAAAGGTGCGCTCGGGATTAGCTAACGGATCGCCGGGCCCGGCAATGCCCAACACCGTCATTTGCGGAATATTGGCCGCCACCGCCATGGTCTTTTTAACCGCTTGATCCGGCGTCAGCAATTCGGAAACCACGCCGGGGCGCGATTCATTGGCGCAATCGTATTTACGGTTACAGTAATGGCACTGGATGTTGCAAGCCGGAGCCACGGCCACGTGCATCCGGGCAAAATAATGGTGGGCGTCTTCCGAATAGCAGGGATGATTCTGTACCTTTTCCCGTATCGAATCGGGCAATGAATCCATTTGATTATCGGTTGTACCGCAAGAACTGGCTGAACAGCCGCCTTTAGCCGCAGGGGCATCGTTTAATACTGGTAATTGCATCGCATTGACCTCGTAAGTTGCATTTACTTAAGGCAAATGCACAGGTCATGCCAATGGTGGTATTTTATTTTATGCTATTGTTTTACATTGATATTGTTTTGATGGGGGAGTGCATTTGTTACAAATGCAACAGTCATCTTTTTAGGTTTTGTAATTAACAGCACAATAACGTTGGTGTGAAAAATACTTGTAGTGAGTCCTTCGGCCTTGCTCGGGAGGGACTTGTCGATGTTGACAAACCACCAGTGCATTCATAACATGCAAGCAAGCGGAAAGAGCGTCAATCAGCCACAATCATTTTGATTTGTTGCATCAATAATTCAAAGGAAAGCCCATGATCAGCGAATACATAAACGCCGCGATGAAAAACGCGCACTATGAAATAATCGAAGACGAAGAGCCGTACTACGGCGAGATAGCCGAACTGAAAGGTGTTTGGGCAACGGGTAAAACATTGGAGGAATGCCGGGACAATTTGACCGAAAACCTGGAGGGTTGGATACTTGTCCGCAATAGCCAAGGCATGGATATTCCTGCAATAAACGGTTACAAGGTAACAACACCCAGGGAAATGAAAGTTGCCTAAGTTAAGCCCGGTTTCATGGCGCGAATTAGTCGCCACCTTAAAAGCGCTTGGATTTATCGGACCCTATGAAGGCGGCAAACATCCTTACATGGTAAAAGGCGAGTTGGTATTAACTTTACCAAATCCACACAAACAGGAAATCAGTGTTGATTTGTTGAAAAGGCTGCTAAGGCAAGCCGACATTGACCGCGATACATGGCTAAACGCAAAAAATTAATCGCTCCAACGCTATAGCAATCAACCTCATGCCACTACCCAATATCTGCATATCCGACGCATGCGTTTTTGCGGTTAATGTGCGACAGAACCGGTTATAATTGTCACGATTTTTGTTCACGGTAAAATAATAAAAAAAGTTCTATGGCTAACATACGTACCCATTACGACAACCTGAAGGTTACAAGAGACGCCCCCGCCAGTGTCATCAAAGCGGCCTATAAAGCCCTGTGTCAAACTTTCCATCCCGATAAATTCCAGGGCAGCACTGAGGAGGCTGAAAGAGTTATTAGGCTTGTGAATGCTTCCTATGCAGTCTTAATAGACCCGGTTAAGCGCGCAGGACATAATGCCTGGATTCGGGAGCAAGAAGCCCAAGCC
>JBAQYH010000868.1:0-3856 GCA_049299935.1 Methylobacter sp.
GTCGTTTACCCAAGCCGCCGCATTGCCGGAAACTTTTTTCACCGTCTGGAGCAATGTTTTCGACCGTGCACAGTTACAGCCCGGCGAAACGCTGTTGGTCCACGGCGGCACCAGCGGCATCGGTACGACGGCGATACAGCTGGCCAAAGCCTTTAACGCCAAGGTCATAATCACCGCAGGTTCAGAAGCCAAATGTGATTTCTGTATCGGCCTAGGCGCTGATGCCGCGATCAACTATAAGAAAACGGATTTTGTCGAAGAGGTCAAACGACTTACTGACAACAAAGGCGTCGATGTTATCCTGGACATGATCGGCGGCGACTATTTCCCGCGCAACCTGAAATGCATGAGCGATGATGCCCGGCTGGTGCAAATCGCTATTCAAATGGGCTCGAAAGCTGAAATAAATTTATTGCCCATCATGCTTAAACGGCTCACCATTACCGGTTCGACCTTAAGAGCCAGAGACGATGCCTTTAAAGCGGCCATTGCAACCCAGTTGCTAGAAAAAGTCTGGCCCTTATTAACATCAGGTAAAATCAAACCGGTTATCCATTCAACTTTTGCGCTCACCGATGCCGCAAAAGCCCATCAACTCATGGAAAGCAGCCGACACATCGGCAAAATCATCTTAACGGTATAAAACTATGACTTACACGACACTTATTTCCGCACAGACACTCCATCAACAACTTAACCATCCCGACTGGATCATCGTCGACTGCCGGTTTTCATTAGCGGACACCGAAGCCGGTGCCAAAGCCTACCGGCACGGACACATCCCCAATGCCCGCTATGCCCATCTGGATAAAGACCTGTCCTCGGCGATCACCGATTTTACCGGCCGCCACCCTTTGCCGAGCTTCGCTTCATTAGCAAAAAAACTGGGCGACTGGGGCATAACCAACAATAGCCAAGTTGTCGCTTATGATGATGCAGGCGGCGCTTTTGCCGGTCGTCTATGGTGGCTGTTGCGCTGCATGGGACATGACAAGGTTGCGGTATTGGATGGCGGCATCAAGCACTGGCAAAAACAAGGGCTGCCGGTCACCACAACCCTGCCCAAAGTTAAGCCCGCCACATTCAGGCCGTACCTGAACGAAACCGCATGGCTTAACGCCCTAGAGCTGCAAAACAGCCTGGCCCAAAAAACCGTTTGCCTGATCGATGCCAGAACGCCCGAACGCTATCGCGGCGAACAAGAACCCATCGACCCGGTTGCAGGCCATATTCCTTACGCGTTAAACCGTGCCTTTCAATTAAACCTGGACAGCGACGGCCTGTTTTTATCGGCGGAGCAATTGCGCGAACAATTCAAGCAGCTTATCGGCGCTAGCGCACCCGAACAAGTCGTCCATTATTGCGGCTCCGGCGTCACCGCCTGCCATAACTTACTGGCTATGGAACATGCCGGATTAACCGGCTCCAAGCTTTATGCCGGATCGTGGAGCGAGTGGATCCGGAATAAAAACCGGACGGTTGCGAAAGGCTGATATTTAGTTAACTCCATGCCTAATACATCAAGATTGTTTTTTGCCTTATGGCCTGATGATGAAACCCGGCAAGCGCTGGCACGCCTGAGTCAGTCCATCGCGGCTAAAGGATGCAAATGGGTGCAGCCGCACAATCTTCATGCGACCTTGGTGTTTTTGGGACAGGTTAATGAGGATGTTGCATCAGTGATCAGGCAGTTAGCCGCCGACATTGCTGTCCCGCCTTTTGAGCTGACCTTTGACCGTTTAAGTTATTGGAGTAGACCCAAGGTTTTATGTTTGACTTGCCGGCAACACGTGCCGGAGGCGGCCATGATGCTGGCGTCGGCGTTGACGGAAGCGGCCGAAAATTGCGGCCTGCAAACCGACACCCGCCCTTATACTCCCCACGTCACCCTGGCCCGGCATGCCCGGTATTTGCCTGAGGTGAAGTTTGAACCGGTCATCTGGCGCGCCGAGGCGTTTTGTCTGGTTGAGTCCTGTAGCGAACCGGGCGGCGTCATTTATAAAGTGATGCAGCGGTGGCCTTTAATCATGCCGACCGCTAATCCCGGTTAATGTCTGTAACCTGGCTGGTGAACCGGCCATGTGCAAGACGGGTTTGAACCTGATCGCCGACGCTGATTTGCTCGGTGGAGCGGATGATTTCACCGGTAGGCGGGTTGATGGCCATCGCGTACCCCCGGTTTAACGTTGCCAGGGGGCTGACCGCGTGCAGGGTCTGGCTGGAATTTAACAAGCGCTGTTTGAGCTGCTCCAATTTATGTGCGGTTGCGGCAATCAGGCGTCGGCTCAAATACTCCTGCCGTTGTTTATGGCTGTTGATGGTTACCGCAGGATTATGCTGCCACAATTTGGCTGTTTTTGCCTCGACGCTACCGGCCATGTGCCGAAGTTTGATATGCATGGCTTGCTTAAGCCTGGACTCCAGTTCGTCCATGCGCCGTGCGTTTCTTGCCAGCTTCTGCCCCGGATGTTGCTGTTGCAAGCGCTGACTCAGCCAGTCCAGGGTCTGCTGTTTTTGGTTCACCTTGCGTTGCAGCTGCTGTTGCAGCCGGGATTCCAGGTACACGAACCGGGACAGCCATTGCTGCTGATCGGGGCTGGCGTGTTCTGCGGCCGCCGACGGCGTTGGCGCGCGCAGGTCGGCGACAAAATCGGCAATGGTAAAATCGGTTTCGTGCCCGACCGCGGAAATGATCGGGATTTCGCTATCGTAAATAGCCCTGGCGACCAATTCTTCATTGAAGGCCCAGAGATCTTCCAGCGACCCGCCGCCCCGTCCGAGTATGATTACATCGCATTGCTTGAGCCGGTTGGCGGTGGCTATCGCCCTGGCAATTTCATGTTTGGCGTTATCGCCCTGCACCGCAACCGGGTAAACAATCACCGGTATCGCCGCAAAACGCCGTTGCAACACGGTCAGTATGTCCCTGATCGCCGCGCCCGACGGCGAGGTGATGACGCCGATTGCTGTCGGCAGCGTCGGCAGGGATTGTTTGTGCGCGGCATCGAACAGGCCTTGTTCGGACAGCTTCAGCTTCAGCGCATCGAACGCCCTGCGCAAAGCCCCGTCCCCGGCTTCTTCGATATGCTCGACGATCAGCTGGTAGTCGCCTCTGGGTTCATACAGACTGACTTGCGCCTTAACGATAACCTGCTTGCCGTTTTCTGGTTTAAACCCCAACCGACGCTGCTGGGTGCGAAACATCGCACAGCGTACCTGGGCGTTAGCATCTTTCAGCGTGAAATAAATATGGCCTGAAGAGGGTTGCGCTATGTTGGATAACTCGCCTTCAACCAACACAGACAAGAAATGTTCGGCAAGCAACTGGCTGGTTTCGCGGTTAAGCTGGGTAACGGTGATTACGCTGCGCCGTATAAGCGTTTCTGAGGAGTTTATAGCCATTGCTTTACGCGGGGAGAGTGTGGGGTTGTGGAAAGAAGCTTATTTCTGTCCATTTATTTTTTGTATGCTTTCTCGTTGCAGCTGATTGATGTAGCGCTGGACGGTTGATTCAAATACCGGCGTTATCCGGGTAAATACACAACCTATTTTTTGGATTTTCAGCACGGCTATTTTATCCGGATTGATGATAAGCTTGGAGCAGACCTTGAAGGAGACAGTATCTTCACCTGTGCCTGAAAGAACAAGCCGACAATTCTCGAATTGCGTACCGGAAACCAATAAACTGGATATTTCAGCAGAAGTATTAAGGACCGAGAAACCGGTAAGACTAATGTCATATAACATTAAATTAACCGGTTCGTGCCCCTCCAATGTCAACTGGCAATAGCTGCCTTTTGAACGCGGCGATTTTATCCGGAAGTATTCTCTCCGCTGCATCCAAAACAGCGACTCA
>JBAQYH010000869.1:0-2822 GCA_049299935.1 Methylobacter sp.
ACTTAAAAAAGATCGGTATCAGCTTCTCAACCAACTCCTTAATTCCGGCAATGTAGAGATACGGGTTGTCCCCAAAGAGCGGCTTTTTCTGCATGGAAAAGCCGGTTCAGTCCACTATGCCGATGGCAGCCGTAAAGCCTTTGTTGGTTCTGTGAATGACTCCAAAAGTGCTTTTGCCCAGAACTATGAATTAGTTTGGCAGGATGACGATGAATCAAGTGCTGACTGGGTAGAAGAAGAATTTTGGGCGCTCTGGAAAGAGGGCGTGCCGCTTCCTGAAGCCATTTTAGCTGAAATACAGCGTGTTGCCAGTCGGCGAGAAGTAACAGTAGAAGTCCTTAAACCACAGGATATTCCAGCTGCTGCAATGGCTGAAGCGCCTATCTATCGTGGGGGTGAGCAGCTACAACCTTGGCAACGTTCATTTGTAACTATGTTTCTTGAGCATCGCGAAATCTACGGCAAAGTCCGTCTGTTGCTTGCTGACGAAGTTGGGGTTGGCAAAACGCTTTCTATGGCAACCAGTGCTTTAGTGAGTGCTTTACTGGACGATGGGGCTGTGCTGATTCTAGCACCGTCCACACTAACCATTCAGTGGCAAATTGAGATGAAAGATAAACTGGGAATACCCAGTGCGGTCTGGTCGTCTCAGAAGAAAGTCTGGATCGGTGTTGAAGGGCAGTTCCTTTCACCGAAAGGCGATGCCGCATCAATCAAAAAATGCCCCTACCGGATTGCTATTATTTCCACGGGGCTGATTATGCACCAGCGGGAAAAGGATGAGTTTGTCAAAGAAGCCGGACTGCTGCTTAAAAATCGCTATGGTACGGTTATCCTTGATGAGGCGCATAAAGCCCGCATCAAAGGTGGCTTGGGAGATGGTGCTACTCAGCCTAATAATCTACTGGCCTTTATGCACTTGATGGGAAAACGCACAAGACATCTTATCTTGGGTACTGGAACGCCTATTCAAACTGCGGTTCGTGAGCTTTGGGATCTTTTAGGTATTCTCAATAGTGGCGCTGAGTTTGTTTTGGGTGATCCACTTTCTCCCTGGCGGGATCACGAACGTGCAATTCCAATGGTAACAGGCAATACAAGACCTTCCAGCGAAGCGGAAGTTTGGGATTGGCTTAATAATCCGCTTCCTCCAGGCAATGAACATCATACCGTTCAAAATATACGTGATCATCTGAGTGTTAATCCGAAAGATTTTATCTGTTCTCAGCGGTTTGAAGACCTTGATTATCTGGTGCAGAGCATGTGGCTCTCAGAGTGTCTTGATCCTGACTTTTTTCGGTTAAGTAATCCCGTTCTCAGGCATACGGTACTTCGGAAGAGAAAACAGCTTGAAGATGATGGGTTGCTGGAAAAAGTGGGCGTTAATACCCATCCGATCTTAAAAAAAAGTTATCTCTATCAATCTCGATTTGTCGGGCTTGGCATTCCAACCAATACCCCTTTTGAGGTTGCCTATGAAAAAGCCGAGGAATTTAGCAAGTTACTAAATGCCCGCACAAAAGCAGGTGGATTCATGAAATCGCTGATGCTTCAGCGCATTTGTTCTAGCTTTGCGTCAGGTCGGAAAACAGCTCAAAAAATGCTACAGCATATAGACTTTAATGAAGATGATGATAACAGTGACGAAGTGGAACACATTCTTTCAGAGATGACACCAGCTGAGGCGGCTTGTCTTCGTGAAATCGTAACCCAGCTATCCCGCCCCGAAGCGGTTGACTCCAAACTGGATACCGTAAAATGGTTTCTTACTGAATTCCGTACCGAAGGAAAAACTTGGCTTGAGCATGGCTGCATCATTTTTAGCCAGTATTTTGATACAACTGAATGGATTGCCAAAGAACTGGCAAAAGCCTTTGCCGGGGAAGTTGTAGCCGTTTATGCGGGAGCCGGAAAAAGCGGTTTATTCAAAGGTGAACAGTTCAATACAGTGGATCGAGAAGTCATCAAGTCTGCTGTCCGTACCAGGGAGATTAGGCTGGTAATAGCTACCGATGCAGCTTGTGAAGGTCTTAACCTGCAAACGTTAGGAACGTTGATTAATATCGACCTTCCTTGGAATCCTTCCCGATTGGAACAGCGGCTAGGACGTATCAAGCGTTTTGGTCAGGCTCGTAAATCTGTTGATATGCTTAACTTGGTTTATAGCGAAACCCAAGATGAAAAAGTTTATAACGTTCTATCTGAGCGACTTAAGGATACCTATGATATTTTTGGTAGCCTGCCCGATACCATTGATGATGAGTGGATTGATGGCGAAGAGGAACTAAAAGAACGAATGGATGTATATATCCACGAACGCAAACAAGCGGTAGATGCCTTTTCCGTAAAGTACCGCAGCACGATTGATCCTGAAGCTAATCTATGGGAACGCTGTGCCACTGTTCTTTCCAGACGGGACATTATCAATGCGTTAAGTGAGCCTTGGTGATGAGTTGCCGGTTTTAACAATCAGCCAAGGTGGGGGGATCTATCGCCTTAGAATTTTGCCAGAATGGATTGATACCCTTTCTTCTCTTTAAGTGCTTTTAACTTCTCTCCGGCTACCCACGCTTCTTCCTCGGTATCGAACCAATCCTTACGCACCGTTCCGGGCGATCCTGCCCTGCCCCATTCTCGAACCAGCGACCAATCGCCGAATATGCCGGGCGTTACGAACATCTGATAAAACCGGTGAAGGTTTTTGTCCGGGTCGTGCCGCTCTAGGTAAATGTGGTTCATAGATCGGTTTATATGGCATTTTTATTGGGATTGTCCAGAAAAATAGGCTTCTAACCCCTACGGTTGCGTCATCTATTCTGCAT
>JBAQYH010000870.1:0-3765 GCA_049299935.1 Methylobacter sp.
GTATTGAACGGAGCATAAGGCCATGACAAGACACGCTGTCGAACGGGACAACGTTTTTTTGATTAACCTGCCTGAACGCACAGCCGTCCTTGTCAACCTTAGCGCGGTCACACATCACTTAAAATAATAACGAGGAGAGATCCATGAAATTTAATTTGGTATGCCTGTGGATGGCATTAGCTTTTTTTTCCGGGACAGCGTCCGCGACGGAATATATTTACCGGGATCTTATGGCTAACACACTGCCCTCAGCGGCTTGCGAAGCAGAGCCTGAAGCCATTGCAACTGCGTCAAAGCCCTATAACATTACCCGATACACCAAAACATTTTGCCAGTCGCAAGGCTACGGCTGGCATGTCGAAAAAGTAAAAGATGGGGGCAAGTCTGCCTGCACTCCATGCACTGGCGCTAGCCAGGGTAAAAGCCAGTGCCATCTGGAAGATGTGGTTGTTACCTGCAAACGCATCAAACCCGGCTCGGTCGGCATGCTGCCCGGAAAAGGTTAATGGCAATCGCGTGAGCAATAGATGGGACTCTTGCTCACGCTTATCCAGGCTTAATCATCCTCATTCGGGATTTGCCCCCCTCCTGAATTCTTCCGGCAATGGCGGAGAGCTTGCGATCGTGAGCCTGATCCTTTGGTATGCCGTTCTGCTGACCACACGCAGCGGAAATTCCGCTTTGTTTTTGCATGACCTGATACGCAAATCTCCAGCAAAGCGCTGCACCTGACCGCTATTCTGCCATGTTGGACAAAAAGGCCGCTATCTCTTGCCAAAAGGTTTGGGTCGTTAGCCGCCTATTTCCAGTCAGTCTTTACCTCGATACCAACCGTCCGATGGATAAATTACCCGCCAAGATGCTTTATATTGGCCCGGCGGATTTAACAATGCCTTGCATTTAAAAATCGATTTAGAATGGACTCCAAAACTTTAGTTACTTGCAGACATTGCTTTACGCTCAAAACCGCCGACTCAATAGCCAACTCAAAGGGTACAACCCCATGAACCAAACCAACTATGTCTTAGCCGACAACCGCTTCGTCATTGACCAGTACAACGATCTTGCCCCGTTCGCCAGTTTCTTGCCCGGCATCGCCGGCGCCCTGGGCCACCCGGCGTGGGCTTTTTATGTCGACCGAGGCCAGGCCGTAGCCAGTTTTGGGGTGCGCAACAAAGACGGGGCCTTTTTGGAGTTTTTCCCTGCCGACAAGGCCTATCAACTGACGCCGTCCCGGGGTTTTAGGACTTTCCTGAAGATTGCCGACGGCGGCCGAATAATCCTGACCCACGAGCCTTTCCAGCGCGGAGCGGGGCCGGAGGTCAAGCAACGCCTTTACGTCACGCCCCATGAGGTCGGTGTCGAAGAGATCAATCCGCAATTGGGATTTTGCATCCGGGCCGATATGTTCACCTTGCCGGAGGCGCCCGTGGCCGGTTTGCTGCGCCGGGTCGAGATCGCCAATACCTCCGGGCAGACCAAAAAGATAGAGATCGTCGACGGTTTGCCGCAAGTGCTGCCCTTTGGCATGAATCAATGGATTTTGAAGTTCATGAGCCGGACTTCGGAGGCCTTCATGCGTGTCGAGGGCGTCGAGGAAAACCTGCCTTTTTACCGGCTGAAAGTATGGCCTACCGACTCGCCGCAAGTGGAGCCGGTGATAGCCTGCAATTTCTTCGCCGGTTTTTTGAATGGCGGACGCACCCGCGTAGTCGTGGACGCGGAGCGGATTTTCGGCTTGGCCGGGGATTTTTCCAGGCCGGAACGGTTTTTTGCCGATGATGCTCTGGATTTCGCCAATCAGGTGGCGGGCAATCAAACGCCGTCGGCTTTCCAGGCGTTGAATGTCGAACTCCAGCCGGGACAAAGCCAAGTCTTTTACGGCTTTTATGGCCATGCAGAATCGCAGGCAGTGTTTGAGCAATTCATCGTTGAGGCTGACAAAAAAGATTACTTCGAGGCCAAGCGGGAGGCGAACCGCCAACTGGTTGAAGGCATCACGCAACGAATCTTTACCGCAACTGCCAAGCCGCTGTTCGATGCCCATGCCCGGCAATGTTATCTGGACAACGGTTTGCGCGGCGGGTTTCCCAGAGAGGTGCCGGGCGGCGCGCAATTGTATTTGTTCGGCCGCAAGCACGGCGACCTGGAAAGGGATTACAACGATTTCCTGTTGCAGGATACGCCGTATTCCGAAGGCAACGGCGATTTCCGCGACGTGCTGCAAAACCGCCGGATGGACGTGTTCTTCGATCCAGCGCTGGATGCTAAAAACATCCGCTATTTTTTCAACCTGGTTCAGGCGGACGGCTACAATCCCTGTTCGTTGCGGAACTCGCGTTTTGTCGTGGACGATCCCCAAACCCTTGCGCATCATTTCGCAAGATTTTCAGGCCTCGAACAACTGCTGTCCCGCGAGTTTAAATACGCCGAACTTTGGCAAGTGCTGCAAGGCGCGGAAAACCCGGAGCCGGTCATCAAGGAAATTTTGGCGCAAGCGCAGGAAGTGGAGGACGCCGAATTCGACCGGGGCTATTGGTCGGATCACTGGACTTATTTGGTGGACTTGCTGATTAGCTACCAAGCGATTTTCCCGGACCGGCTATCCGGCTTGTTCGTGGATAAAACCTATACCTTCTTTGATTCCACCCATTTTGTCGTGCCTCGTTCGCAAAAATATGTGGTGACAGCCAATGGCGTACGCCAATACGGCGCGGTGCAGGGCAGTGCTGAGAAAGAATCCCTGATCAACTCCCGCGCCCATCGCCGCCACCAAGCCCGCTCGCAACGCGGCCACGGCGAGATCGTTTACACCACGCTGCTCGGAAAAATCCTGACCCTGGTCGCCAACAAGCTGGCCACTCTGGACCCGTTCGGCGTAGGCATAGAAATGGAGGCGGATCGCCCAGGCTGGTGCGATGCGTTGAACGGCCTGCCCGGCATTTTCGGGTCTTCGGTAAACGAAACCATTGAGCTCAAGCGCCTGGTGGACTTTACCTTAAAAGCCCTGGCCGATGTCGAGGGAGACTTTTCCCTGCCAGCAGAATTGAGGGATTTTATATCCGGCTTGGAAGCGCTGTTAAATCGCCCCAACCTGACGCCCGATCTATTCTGGCAGGAAAGCGGAGCCCAAAAAGAAGCCTACCGGAAAAAGGTGTTCATGGGCTTTGACGGTGCCGAACACGCACTCTCGGTTGCATCTGTGCAAAACTTCCTGGCGACGGTTTCGAACTATCTCGATGCCGCGATCGACAAAGCCCGGACGCCGGAAGGCATCGTCACCTATTTTTCCTATGAGGCCGAGCAGTATCAGAAAATCGCGGACGGTAAGACGGCTGTGACCCGCTTCAAGCAAAAACCGATACCACTGTTTCTGGAAGGATTCGTCCATGCCCTGCGCATCGCCGAACCGGAGGAAGTCCGGCGGTTATACGACGCGGCGCGTAACTCCGAACTGTTCGACAAGAAGTTGGGCATGTACCGCGTCAATGAACCGCTGGGGGAAAATGCGCTGGATCTGGGACGGATTGGGGTTTTCAATTACGGCTGGCTGGAGAACGGCTCCATCTTCCTGCACATGCATTACAAATTCGTGCTGGAAATGGTTCGGGCAGGGTTGATCGAGGAGTTTTACGACCAAATCGAACAGCTGCTGGTGGCTTTTCGCGACCCGATGGAATACGGACGCAACCCGGTCGAAAACTCCAGCTTCCTGGTCAGCAGCGGTTTCGCCATCGATCCGCGGCAACACGGACGGGGCTGCGT
>JBAQYH010000871.1:0-4167 GCA_049299935.1 Methylobacter sp.
AATCGGCACAAACGGCTTATCTTTTCGGAAGGAGGCATCATGCAAAGCGCGGGCAACCACTTCTTTTCCGGTTCCCGACTCCCCCAGAATCAATACCGTCGCATCCGATTCTGCAACCTGGTCGATCAACTTGCGGATGCCGACAATAGCCTGACTCTTGCCTTTGAGCCGCTCGACCGAGGAAGACGAACGGCGATCAGTCCCTTCACGCACCGTAAAAGTAAGTTGCGTACCGGATGCCGGCAGTTTATCGAGTATCGGTTTCAAAACCGGATGCGTAGTCGGCCATTCCAGCACGTCAGACACACTATTAGTAATTATGGTCGAAACCTGAAGCGAGGTTCCCTTATTAATGAGTAGGATGACAGGCGTCTTACCGGCCCGCTCCACAATATCACTGACCACAGTGGCTTGTTTTTCAATGCCATCGCCGACCAAAACCCCACACAACGGTTCAGTTCCGCTAAAACAAGACGCATAATCCGCAGAACCGACAGCTTCTACTCCATATCCCATAAATTGAAAAACCGCATCCAGTTGTTGGGCTCTTGTTTTATTATCATCAATTAACAAAATACGCGGCAACGCCATATTTTCACACTCACCACTCACATTAAAAGGCTATCTAAATTTTTGACTGAATACCACAACTGCGTCTCACCATCCCGCATGGACTTAAAAATAATCCATTTTTAATTATTTAGCCATTTGATAAAGTTAAGCATCGAATCTGTATCATGTCAAAATTCTTTTTATTTCATATCGTTCCAAAGCCTTTTTAATGTGATGTAGATAAATAAATAAAATGCCAACCTACATCCTGGCTTGACAAAAATTTCTCATCATAGACACTAGAACCGTTTTTACAACCCAGAGTACACTTTCTTTGAACGATATGTCCCTTAGCATGCTGTTTGGCATACTTGCAGCCATGCTCATTCTTTCCGCTTTTTTCGCCGGATCGGAAACAGCTTTAATGTCGTTAAACCGGTATCGTTTAAGACATCTGGTTAAGCTAAAACACCCCGGTGCGATAAAGGCCCAAAAACTATTGCAAAAACCAGCTCACTTGCTCAGCCTGATGTTGCTGGGTAATATTTTTATTAATAATTTCGCCGCATCGCTTGCAACCGTCATTGCCATCAAGCTCTATACCGATGATGAATCCGTCATAGCTATTTCCACCGGCATTTTAACTATCGTAATGCTTATTTGTTCGGAAGTGACACCTAAGACGCTCGCGGCAATAAAACCGGAACCGCTCGCTTTCCCTGCCGCCTGGATTTACACCCCCTTATTAAAACTTCTTTATCCGATCGTTTGGATTATCAATCTATTTGTTAACCTGTTACTCAAGGTAGTCGGCGTCGATGTCAAAAAAAATCGCCATGAGGCGCTAAATAAAGACGAATTAAAAAGCATTATTAGCGACGCAGAAAGCTTATTAATGCCTATACGCTACCAAAAAATGTTGATGGGCATACTCGAACTGGAGTCGGCGACCGTTGAAGACATTATGACGCCGCGCAATGAAATTATCGGCATAGACCTTGAATTGCCGATTGAAGACATCGTTAGCCTAATAAAAAACAGCCCGCATACACGCTTACCGGTCTACAAAACCAGCATCGACAGAATTATCGGTTTTATCCATTTAAGAAAAATACTCGTACAGATTAATCGGGAAGATTTTGACAAGCAATCCATCATAAACTGCCTGGACAAGCCGTCTTTTATCCCGGAAAGCGCACCCGTGCATAACCAAATGCATCGATTTAAACATGAAAAGATCCGCATAGGCCTGGTAGTCGATGAATATGGCGATGTACAGGGTCTGGTTACGCTTGACGATTTACTACAGGAAATAGTCGGGGAGTTGATCACCGAAGATGTCACCGTAAGAGCGCAAAATGACGGCAGCTACTTGGTCGATGCCAATATTACTATCAGGGAATTAAACCGCGTCATGCAATGGTCGCTGCCTACGGAGGGTCCCAAAACGCTCAACGGGCTTATCATTGAATTTATGGAAACCATACCCGAGACCGGAACCGGCATCAAACTGCATGAATACCTTCTGGAAATCGTAAAACGGGATGAAAACAGTGTCAAACTGGTCAAATTCCTGCCCAGAAAATAAACCTTTATCACAATACCGAATGAGCTAAATGGAATTTCTTGAACAACTAATAATACCGTCTATAATCAAAGTTCGTTTAAAGATGTGCTACCAATTCAATGGCAAAACTCACTGTTTTTTTTAAAGATAAAGCAATCCATTCAGGCCTGTTTGAAAACGGTATTGTGCATATCGGACGCGATGAGACCAACGATTTAACCATTGACAGTCTGGCAGTCGCGCCGGCTCACGCCGTCATCATTATTCGTGACGATGACTGCACTATCAAGCAGCTCAATGATGAATTTCCGCTGATCGTCAACGGCGAAAAAGTCAAAACCGGCAATCTCAATAACAATGATGCCATATCGCTGGGAAAGCACGACATCATTTTCAATACCACAGAACCTGTAGAATCCTCCTTCGCATTCAATAACCTTATTGACGAAGACGTAAAATCGCTTAACCAGGAAATTGACAGCGAACTGCATAGTCCGGCCGCCAACCTGCAATTTATAAGCGGCGACAATATCGGCAAAATCCTGCAATTAAAAAAGTCCATGACGCGGCTTGGTCATAATGGCAACGGCGTTATTGCCATATCGAAGAGAAAAGAGGGTTATTTCGTTTCCGTATTGGAAAATAGCGGCAAGATAACCGTAAACGATGAACCCTTAGACGATAAATCACTAAAATTGAACACGAACGATGTGCTGGTTATTAACAACACCTCCCTGCAATTCTTTTTGAATTAAATCCATGCATCCAATAGAAAACAACGATAACCGCCATTTTCACCGCATTCACTTCGCAGGAGAAGCTATTTTAAGCTGCGAAGAAAAAACCTGGGGCTGCGAAATTATCGACCTGTGCTTAAAAGGCTGTTTATTACGTTTTGAAAGCCCTTGGGAAGAAAATCCTGAGAAACTCTATACCCTGAGATTACAATTGTCCGATGATGTCCAAATAAAAATGGATCTTACCGCAACGCATGTTGTGGACAATAAGGTGGGCTTTAAATGCGAGCACATCGATATAGACAGCATTTCCGAACTACGCCGATTGGTTGAGCTTAATCTCGGCAGCAGCGCCTTGCTGGAAAGGGATTTGTTGGCGTTAAGTGAGTAACATCAGGCGAAGGGCAAAAGACAAAAGGCGAAAGAATCCTTTTTAGCCTTTCGTCCTTCGCCTGCATCACATCTCCGAAAGAATCCCTAACGCCTCGGAAAGCGTAGACACCCCGTAAATCTGCAAACCCTCAATAGGCTTTTTGGGCGCATTCGCCTTCGGAATCACCGCCTTTTTAAAGCCGTGTTTTGCCGCATCATTGAGCCGTGCATGGCCATTGGCGACCGGCCTGATTTCGCCGCTCAACCCGATTTCCCCGAAAAAGAACGCATCATGCGGAATCACCTTATCCCTCAGACTGGACACAACGCCCACCACGATGGCTAAATCGGAACTGGTTTCGGTCACCTTAATGCCGCCGACCACATTGGCGTAAATTTCGTCATTCGCGGTAAAAATGCCGCCGTGCCGGGACAGCACAGCCAGCAACATCGCCAGACGATTTTGATCGAAGCCCACCGCCAGCCGCCGTGGATTACCGTACTGGCATTCGGTCACCAGCGCCTGAATCTCCACCAGCAGCGGCCGCGTCCCCTCCCACAACACCGTCACCACGCTGCCTGAAGAAGGTTTGTCCGGCCGGTTTAAAAACATCGCCGAGGGATTTTTCACTTCTTTAAGCCCTGTGCTGTCCATCGCGAAAAAGCCCAACTCGCCGACGCTGCCGAAGCGGTTCTTGTCCGCCCTTAACACCCTGAACCGGGCGTCATCGGTAGACCCCAGCATCACCTGGGTATCGACAATATGGCTCAAGGTCATGGGGCCCGCCAGCGATTGATCCTTGGTGACATGCCCGACCATAAAAATGGATACATTGTGTTTTTTGGCGTATTGCGTCAGGTAACTGGCCGATTCCCTGACCTGGGAGACGGAGCCCGGCGCTGAATCGGCCTCCTGTGTGTGCATAACCTGAATCGAGT
>JBAQYH010000872.1:0-1521 GCA_049299935.1 Methylobacter sp.
CATCGGTTTGATTTCCTTCTGGTCTTTTTCGGATAAAACGACTCCTTCTTCAGAAACACGAATCTCATTCCATTGGGGGCGCAACGCAATTACATTCCTAAAAAATTCGTAAGCAATTTCCCTTGTACTGCAAACAAACATGGCCTTGCCCTTAATGGTGGCACCTTCAGAAACCCGGTCTTCGTAATGCTTAACGAAGTCTTCGGCAAGAGCTTGCAATCGATCCGGGTCGCCAATAATGGCATTCATATTGGCCGTTGTTTCTTTGCTTTTTTCTATTTGGTATTCGTTGGCACCCGCATCGGCAACTTCCTGGTAATACTTTTCAATTTTTTCAAGCTCACTATTTTTCAGTGCAATTTTGGCCGCTCTGCCTTCATACACAATGCGAACAGTGATTTCATCTTTTACCGATTCGGTCATGGTGTAAGCATCGACCACTTTCCCAAAAACATCCAGTGTGGCATCAATCGGAGTACCAGTAAAGCCTACGAATGTGGCGTTGGGTAACGATTTGTGTAAATAATAAGCAAAGCCGAAAGTTTTGGTAACGGTATTATTCTCAAAATCGACTTTAACTTTCTGGTCCAGATTAATCTGGCTGCGGTGGGCTTCGTCCGAAATACAAATCACATTATTGCGGTCGGTCAACAACTCGGTATCTTCAGTAAACTTGTGAATGGTAGTCAGGAATACGCCTCCACTTTGCCGTCCCTGCAACAACTCCCGCAAATTGGCCCGGCTTTCGACACTGATTACCGTATTGTCGCCAATAAATTTTTTAGCATGGACAAAAGTTTCCGAAAGTTGGGTATCCAGATCGGTGCGGTCGGTTATTAAAACAATGGTTGGACTTTCGAAATATTCACTTTTCATCAACAATCGGGTGAGATAAAGCATGGTGAAGCTTTTCCCGCATCCGGTTGCTCCAAAGTATGTTCCACCTTTGCCATCGCCTTCCGGCCGCTGGGCTAATTTGATATTTTCATAGAGGCGTTTAGCCGCGTAATATTGCGGATAGCGGCAAACAATTTTCTCATTTTTCTTTGAATTATCAGGAATGTAGATAAAGTTGCGGATAATATCGCGTAACCGATTTTGGTTGAACATTCCCTGCACCAGAGTGTACATGCTGTCAATTCCATCCACGTCTTTTGCCAGACCTGCCACTCTGCGCCAGGCATAGAAAAACTCATAAGGGGCAAAGAAAGAACCGGCCTTGTTGTTTACGCCGTCACTGATTACACAAAAGGCATTGTATTTAAACAGCTCCGGAATATCCCGGCGGTAGCGAATGGTCAATTGCTTAAAAGCATCATGAATGGTCGCTTCTTCCCGAATGGCACTTTTAAACTCGAACACCACTATCGGCAAGCCATTGATGTAAATAATTCCGTCGGGAATGCGTTTTTCGTTGCCAACAATTTCGAGCTGATTGACAAATTTGTAAATGTTGTAATCTGGGGGATATTTTACTTCAGGATCAGCTACAATAGTATCTAAATTGGAGCTGGTTAGCTG
>JBAQYH010000873.1:0-2025 GCA_049299935.1 Methylobacter sp.
TAAGAATATCAACAGGAGCCGCTCTATGCTGAACAACCTCACCATCAAGACCCGCCTGATTTTGGTTGTTGGTCTTATGTCCTTGCTTTCCATCACGTTGGGAATAATCGGCTTGAACGGGATGAAGAAAGCCAATGAAGGCTTGCTTACCGTTTATGCCGACCGCACCATCCCGATGGGGCAGTTGGGCGAAATCAGGGCAAAGTTGCTGGGCAATCGTCTCGCGATCACCAACACCTTGGTGTTCGAGGATGAAAGCCAGAAAAACGCCGAGCTGGTCAAGAAAAATATTCTCGATATTAACAAGATCTGGGATGAGTACATGGCAACCACCCTGACGGTGGAAGAAAAGAAACTGGCCGACAAGTTTGCAAAGGATCGTAAGCGATTTGTTGTTGAAGGATTGAATCCGGCGATGGAATATCTGCTGGCCGGCAATATCGAAGCTGTAGAAAAAACCGTCAGGGAAGCTGTACGCCCATTATTTATACCTGTCTCGGAGGGTATCGATGCATTGATGCAGTTACAGCTCGATGTCGCCAAACAGGAATATGACGCCGCGCAAATTCGTTATGAAGACAGCCGTCTTATTTCGATAGTTCTTCTGGTGATGGGGTTGTTATTGTCAATGTTTGTCGGTTTTATGCTGATTAGAGGTATTTCCCGCTCCCTTTTTTCCATGCAACAGTTTGCAGGGTCTTTAGCGAAAGGCGACCTGACTGCCCGCATTGACCTCGAACAAAATGATGAAATCGGCATCTTGGCCCATTCAATGACCGAGATGCGCGATCAACTGGGCGGTGTAGTGCAACAAGTTCGCACCAATTCCGATGCCTTAGGCAGCGCCTCACAGCAAATCAGCGCGACCGCCCAAGCCATCAGTCAAAGCGCCACCGAACAGGCCTCAGGCGTTGAGCAAACCACGACATCTATCGAAGAGTTGAGTGCATCCGTTAAACAAAACGCCGATAACGCTAAACTGACCAACGGAATGGCAACGACCGCCGCGGCAGAAGCCGCTAATGGCGGCATAGCCGTTAAACGCACCGTAGAAGCGATGAAGGAAATTGCTGAAAAAATCAGCTTGATCGAAGACATTGCCTATAAAACCAATTTGTTGTCACTCAATGCCGCCATTGAAGCCGCCCTGGCCGGTGAACACGGCAAAGGCTTTACCGTCGTGGCCGCCGAAGTAAGAAAATTGGCCGAGAACAGCCGGATAACCGCGCAAGAGATCAATAGCTTGGCTAAAAACAGCGTTAAGATTGCCGAAGACGCAGGCAGCCTGTTGGAGCAGATGGTGCCCAATATCCAAAAAACGGCGGATTTGGTCGAAGAAATTACCGCCTCTTCGGAAGAGCAGGCGCAAGGCATAGGCCAGATCAGCGATGCGGTCGGCCAACTGGATAAAGCCGCTCAACAAAACGCCTCGGGATCGGAACAGCTTGCCGCCACAGCGGAAGAGCTGAGCGGCCAAGCCATGCAACTGCAACAGGTTATGTCATTCTTTAAAGTGGATGCAAACCAAAGCCGCAGCGTTAAAGCTCAACCGGCTCAGTCCGGCAAGCAGACACTTGTAAATAGAAAAACCAGCAAAAAAACAGCTCCTCATTTTTCTTCGGCCGGTTCTTCGCCGGTAATCGTTAAGCCAGTGCCGGCGGCCAGCAAGGCAGGAAGCATCAAACCTGAATTTAATGAGCATGATTTCGAACGATTTTGACAGGGAGAATGAACCATGAACGAATTAATACATAAAAAAGACAACAAAACCGACTTAATGACTCAGGATCAGCTACGCCAATACCTGACTTTTAGCGCGGGCAATGAAAATCTGGCTATCAGTATTTTAGATGTCAAAGAAATTATCGAAATCAACACGATAACTGACGTGCCGATGACCCCTGACTATATCCGCGGCGTTATCAACTTGCGCGGCAATGTCGTTCCGGTCATCGATTTATCGGCGCGTCTGGGTCGGCAAAGCAGCGAAATAACCAAGCGTAGCTGCATTGTCCTGGTGCAGGT
>JBAQYH010000874.1:0-6828 GCA_049299935.1 Methylobacter sp.
CACTGATATGATCGGGATTATAAGCGTTACCGCCGTCGATAAATGCCGCGACGCCCCAGTCATCGAGCACGGCCTGCTCGTATTCCGCGCTGACCACGCTTAAGAACTTGCCGCCTACCACGTTCCCCAGATTATCCTTGGGCCCCAGTTCCTTATAAGCGTAACCTCGTATGCTGTTCATGCCGCCCGCATAAAACCGGTACGAGGTCGGCAGCCGGTCGAATTGGTCGACCAGCGTCGCAGCTTGCTCGGTCCGGGCAATCAATTTGCCGCTCCAGGGCAATGGCTGCATCCATACTGCGGACAGCGAACCTTGCGCAAAACTGACATCGGAGACAGGATTTTTATAGCTGCCGGCCAGGTTAAATTCCAGGCGATGGCCGCGGGTAGGGCGCATTGTGTTATCGGACACGGATCGCAGCCAACTGCCGCCGGGTACTAATAAAAGCACCTGGTTTGAGGTTGTACCCGTAGTAAAGTCTTCATAGACGGAATCGATAAAAAGCGTCTGCTTCCAACCGCTGTCGAAGTCGTGTTTTAACCGCGCCGAAAGTTTGGCCGATAGCGACCTATAAGTGTCGGTATCTTCCCGCTTAAGCCCGCCGCCGAAACTGAAAAAATCGCTGGACGGATTATCCAACGGCACGGTGTATTCAACATCGACCGTTGACAGCACGGGGGAAAGATCGATATTGGCGTTAAGAAAATGGCCCCGGCGATTCAAGCGACGGTTTTTATAAGAAGCATTCAGCAACGGCCCGATGTCGGTGTCAAAGCCTATGCCGAATCCGTAATGATGGATTTTGTCAGGATAAAGTTTAACGGTGACGGGGACTTCATTTAGTTTGGTATTCTCGGTATCGGGGCGTATTTCCACGCTCTTGAAATAGCCGCTTTTTGACAGTGCATTATGGGTTTTAGCCAGTTGCCCGCTGGAATAAAACTCGCCGCTTTTGATTGGAATGAATTTACGTACAAACTCAGGATTCAAAATATCCTGTTCAACAATAACATCACCAAACACCAGACGTTTTCCGCCATCAAAGACCAGCTTGATGTGCGCCTTGTTGTCGAGTTTATCGATTAACAATTGTTTTTCCGAAAACGAGGCTTTCAGATAACCGCGTTCCAGCGCCAGCGATTCAAGCCGGCTTTTCATCTTTTCGTATTGGTCGTGGCGCAGAGGCTTGCCGGTTGCGGCTAACAGCGCATTACGCAGTTTTTGGAATTCAGGGTCGTTGCGGGCATCGCCAATGAGGTCGATAGCGATGTCGGCAACGATGGCCTGTGGGCCGGAATCAATCGTAAAGTCCGCCTGCCAGCATTCAGCATTGAAAGCCAGCGATTTCTCGATAACCGGATGGTAATAACCCAAAGCCCGTAAAGCCTGGGATATTTCATCATCGGCTTTGTCGAACAAGCCGCGTATTTTCCATTCCGGCGATGCGCATTGTTCTTTCGAAAGCGGCAGCATGAGCTGGACATTTTTTTGGGCTTCGCTTTTAAGCCCGGTAACGGAAACTTCCGCAAGGACAACAGGCGCTGCCAAGTAGAGCAGTAACATGAATGGCACAATGCTAAGGGTTACAGGAATTGGTCGCATTCGAGCTATCCGAAAATATGTAGCGCGCTTTGGATCACTGATGTCCTAAAAATAGGGAAATCGGCTAGCACTCCGATTAAAAAATCATTTCGTCCACGAAAGACACGAAAAGCACGAAAATATTCAAAGAGATATTTCGTGACTTTCGTGTCTTTCGTAGACAAACTGCTTTTCCCAGGATCATTTTTCGGCTTCCTTTAAATAAAAAACGACTGCCCAAGGGCTTAAGTTGCCTTGTTGCAGGTTTTTATCCGCCTCGGAATCGACGGCAAACAGCAATTCACCGGCACAAGAACAGTCAACCCTTGCCGGTTCGCTGCCAAGATTTGCCGCCAGCGTTAAAGTCGAACCATCGTTCAACCGCCATTGCACGGTTAATGCGTGGTCATTCAAAAGCCGGTACTGGGCCGATCCCGAGGCGATTCCTTTTATCCTTGGGCTTATATGGCGGCTGCGAATGCGCAATAATTCCCGGTGATAATCGAACCATTGCCGATGCGGTTCCTGTTCCAACTCATCCCATGCAAGTTTGGCCGCTTGATAAGTTTTAGCGGTATTGGGTAACGGTATTTTTCGGCGCATTTCACCATCGCTAAATTTCGGGAGCTTGGCAAATCCCTGTAATCGGCCCTGATTCACGTTCTCGCCCAACTCTTCGGGAAAATCCACAAAGTAGGTAAAGGGCTGACTACAGGCCCATTCCTGCCCCATAAATAATAAGGGCGGAGAGGGCGCCAATAATAAGATCGCTGTCGCCGCACGCAAGGCTTCCTGACTGCAAAGGCTTGAGATGCGCTCGCCCAGCGCCCGGTTGCCTATCTGGTCATGATTTTGTAAAAAGGCTACAAAGGCTGCCAGCGGCAAATCCGAACAGGGCTCGCCTCGGCGTTTCCCGTCCCGATAAGCGGATACTTCGCCCTGATAAGCGAAACCTTCAGTCAGGCAACGGCCCAGATGGCGTAGGGGGTGTTGCTTATAATCCTGGTAATAGCCGCTACTTTCCCCGGTTAACAGGACATGCAGGGCATGATGCAAATCGTCATTCCATTGCGCATCGAGATAACGATGCTGGTGGAAGGGATCATGCCTTAAATAATGGGCGGCATTATTGTCGTTTTCCACCACTAAATAGACATGGCGATCAAATCCAGGCCCCAGCCGGACCGCTTCGGCCAGTTCTTCCAGAATATCCGGCGACGAGTCATCGAAAATGGCATGCACCGCATCAATGCGCAGGCCGTCGAAATGGTATTCTTCGAGCCAATACAAGGCATTGTGGATAAAAAACCGGCGCACCCAATGATCGTGTTTAGGATCGAAATTTACCGCATCGCCCCACGGAGTCGGGAAACGGTCGGTGAAGAATTCCGGCGCGTACAGATGCAGGTAATTGCCTTCCGGGCCGAAATGGCTGTAAACCACATCGTTAAAAACCATCAGGCCTTTGGCATGGGCGGTTTCAATCAGGTCTTTAAGATCATCGGGCGTGCCGTAACGGCTGTCAGGCGCAAACGGCAGTACGCCGTCATAGCCCCAATTATGGCGACCGGGAAAATCGGCAATGGGCATCAATTGGATGGCGGTCACGCCCAGATCTGCCAGATAATCCAGGCGTTTTTTTACCCCGGCAAAAGTGCCTTCTTCAGTGAAAGTGCCCACATGCAGCTCATAAAACACGGCTTCTTCCCAAGGCCGTCCTTTCCAAACGGTATCCTGCCAATGCCATGCTTCGGGATCGATAATTTGACTGGAACCGTTAACATCCTGCGGCTGATAGCGGGAGGCGGGGTCGGGAACATGGCGTCTGCCGTCGATCCGGTACTGGTAATAAAACCCGCTGCCGGCAAATCCGGTAGTAATGCCGTACCAACCACCGGCTTCCGCTGCCATGGACAAGCTGATTTCAGGCGCGTGCCCTTGCAGGCACAATTCGACCTTATCGGCCCCAGGCGCCCACAATCGAAAACTGACCCTGCCGTCTTCCAGGATATGCGTTCCGAAAGGCATGGGATGATAGCGATGTACGGTTGGCATGTGCGAAGCTCAACTTAGTTCGATTCGATCAATCATCGTGTTCATGTTTGAAATTCCATGTAGATAGAATTAAATGAATGACGTTCGCTGGTTTCCAACGTAAATTTAGAAAACCGCTATTTCCCCTCGGCAATTGCTTCATGCAGCCGCTTTTTTCAAAGAGGGAAACATTACGGCCCTACGATACAATGTTACGAGCTGTATACAAATAGGCATGGATACCTATATGCATAAGCTTTCCTGACGCCTTTCAAAGCCGGGAGGTTAATCCCAGGATACCGATCACGATCAGGTAAATGGCCACGATAAGATTCAGAAGCTGGGGCATGATCAAGATGAGGATGCCGGAGATCAGGGCCAAAACCGGTTCCATATTACGTAAAGGGAAATTTATTTGCATGGGCGTATTCCTCTGTTTGCTGGTTATAGACCTCTCTATGCCGCGGCAATCACATTTTGCCTACGGGGGCTTCAACCGGTTTCTTAATCCAAAGCCTGCACCACGCATCGGCGCCGATGTTGCCATCGACCAGCATGCAGGAATCGGGCGGAATAAAATGCATGCAGTTGCTGCATTTCTGATCGCCCTTCGGGTGCTCCTGATACAGCACTTGCGCCTTGCTCATCTTGCCGGTCTGGGCCAGGCTCAAACGCGGCAGGCACAAAGCGCATCCGGTGGCAAACAAACTACGTAATACAATTCGACGGGGATGATTATGAGTTGGCATGACTGAATCTCCTTTCGCAAAACAAAATAGGTGAGGATGCTGTCCGGCTCAATTGCAGAACTTCCAAAAATGTTTATTTAAACTTGGACATAGCGTTCTCTACGGAGGTTTTAAGGTCGTCCCAGGCATTTTCCAGTCCCGGCTTGAGTTCTTCCCATGCCTGTTCTCCTGATGTCGACAATTCTTGTAATTTTGTTTTTGCAGCCGCTTGTTTGGCATGCAATTCCTCGACCTGCTCGTAATATTCAATTTTGGCCTCTGCTTTTGCATGGTCCGCTTTGGCTTTTAATTCATCGATCTTGGCGCTCCATTCCCGCAGTTGAGCATCGAATTTCTCTTGATAGGCTTCTTTCTTGTTCATGATGTTTTACCTCGAATGATTACACTTACTTTATAAGCTTCCGATACCTTCAACTCATCACATTCCTTTGCCCGGAAAAGCGGGCTTTGCCGTTGTTTCGGGAAGGTCGGTTATGGTTACTTCGACACGCCGGTTTTGCTGACGCCCTGCGGCGCTTGAGTTCGTTGCGACCGGGTAATCCTCACCCATGCCTTGCGCCGTGATTCGTTCCGGTGCGATGCCGTTGGTAACCAGGAAATTCCTGACGGCCTCGGCCCGCCTCTGTGAAAGTTCGGTGTTATAGCCCGAAGGTCCCTGGCTGTCGGTGTGGCCTTCGATTTTTACCGTGGTGTCGGCGTGATGTTTTAAATACTCCACCAGGGGATAAATATTCTGAAGACTTCCAGATTTCAGGTCGGAGCGCGCGGTGTCGAACAGCACATCGCCCAATGTCACCAGAATGCCTTGCGGAACTTTTTTAGCCTTCAGCCTCGCAATTTCAGCGTCGCGGGCTTGCAGGCGAATCTCGTCTTTTTTGGCACTTAATTCGTCAAAAGCTCTTTTCGATGCGGCTTGGCTGGCGATGGCTCGCGCCAAATCCACCTTTCGGCTGGTCAGGTAGGCAAGATGGTCTATTTCTTCTGAATCCTCATCTTCCTGCCAAGATGTCTCGGTTTGTTGCAACAGTTTTTCCGCCGCAAATAAATCTGCGGAAGCATCGGCTTTCACGGCGGGATCATTGGCCGCTTGCTGGTAATCCGAACGGGCTCTATCAAGGCTCATATTGGCAGTTGGTGCGCAGGCTGTCAGCAACAGGCTCCATAGAACAAGGGAAATAGGGATCAACCATGAGGGTTGAAAAGGGATTTGTGATCGCATGGTATGTCTCCAAAATGACTGATTAACGGCCTTCGCTCTAGCGCAAAGTTTCCTGTTTCAAGGCTTCGATCGCCTTCTTCATTTCATCCGCCTGCTCGGCCTGTTTTGCCGCCTCTGCTTTGGCGCTGGCTAAAACCGCTTCGGCAAGTGCTTCTTCGGCCATTCTGCGTGCTTCGTCATTTTCCTCATCAGCCATGTTCTTGTTGGCACGGTTGAGTTTTTCCCGGGCGCTGCTTAACAATTGCGGTTCGTATTGCGAGGCCCCGGCCCGGTCTGCGTCCTGAATGGCTGTTTCGGCCTGCGAGAGTTCCTCTTTCGGCGGCGCCGAAGCGCAGCCCGCCAGAATCAACAATAAGCTTGTCAGTACTGCCGTGGAGCCCGATCTCAAAAACGTGTTAGTTATGAACATAGTGTGCACCTTCTGTTAATCTGCGGATTCGCAAGAACCCAGGTTACTGATTGGGGTATAAGCGGTTTCGATGGAAATCCTGAATATCATTGGCTGTTTTGATATTGCGGAAAATCACCTGACCAAGCCCAGGATGCCGACGACAATCAGATAAATGGCGATGATGTAATTCAACAAGGCGGGACGAATCAGTATCAAAATCCCGGCGGTAAGCGAGAGGAGTGCTTGTACATTGACATACATAGAGTCACCTTCCTTTTGTCATGAGTTAAGTTGAATATTATTTTTGGCAGGACGGCTCAGGAGGAGCGGATCCCGGCCGATCTAAAACCCACTATTTAGTCCATATCCCTGGCTTTCCATTGCCCGCTGGATTCATCCTTCTCATATTTCTTTTTGACCGCACTCCAGGCCACCCGGTGCGCCCGTTCTTCATCTTGCCCATATTCGTCCCAAGCGTTGTTATAAGCCGCTTGGTAAATCTCCTGGGCGTGGACCGGTAAATGTTCCCGCACGCTTGCGGGCAAATCGTTTAAATTTTTATAGGGCATGTCATACCTCCGAAAAGTCGATATTTGCTTGTATAGCGACTGGAAGTTCCGTTTAACGTTCTGTCGATGCCATCCGATTCGAATTCGTCAGACGATGCTGCCCATATCATCGGCCACCGGCAGCGTAGTTGTCCGGCAATTCCTAAGGTAAAAACAAGCATGGACAAAAACGGCAAGTCATCCCGGTTAAGAACTAAGCCTTCGGATGGGGCTGGAATTTGTCAAAACTTAATAATAATGTAACTGCGAAATCAGCCGCAGTCGGTACGGTAACGCACATACGC
>JBAQYH010000875.1:0-1906 GCA_049299935.1 Methylobacter sp.
CATTTGGTTTCGTCGGCGATACAGACGAATTTTTTGCTGGCAGCGGCGATAATCTTTTCGCGGGTTAAAGCGCCGCCGCCGCCTTTAACTAGGTATTTGTGCGGATTGACTTCGTCTGCGCCGTCCACATAAACATCCAGCGTACCGACTGCGTTCAGATCCAACACAGGAATACCGACTGCTTTTAACTGGGCGGTACTCATCTCGGAACTGGAGACCGCACCTTCAATATCGGCTTTAAAATCGGCCAAATAATTGATGAAATGCTTCACCGTAGAGCCGGTACCGACGCCGACGATGGAGACGTCTTTAACATAGTGTATCGCGGCTTGAGCCACTTTTTGCTTTAATTCATCTTGAGTCATGAGGCTTCCTGAATTTAGTTAAGGGTATGTAAAGGGTGTGTGATAATACCGCAGAACCGAAGATTCCTCAGCTGATTTTTAAAAAGGCCCTCGATAAAATCAAACGCCCATGTTCATCCTGCACAGCTCCAATAAAACCGAAAACCTGGTTGCCCACTTGAGCGCCGTCATCGAAAACTCGCCGCTGGCCTCGCCTTTCGCCAAGGAAGTCTTCCTGATCCAGAGCCAGGGCATGGAGCGGTGGTTATCGCAGCAGCTGGCCAGCCAATTCAAGGTCTGGGGTAATTACGAGTTTTTATTTCCAGGCAAGTTTTTCAGCTCCCTGGCGCAGAACATCGACAGCCGCTTAAGCGATGAGGCTTTCGAGCGTAATTTGATGCTGTGGCGGATCGAGGCATTGCTGCGCAGGTTGGATGGCGAAGTGTTTTTGCCGCTAACGCAATACCTGTCCGGCGAGAATGTCGCCCTAAAACGCTACCAATTAGCCCAGCAGCTGTCGCAGATTTTCGACCAGTACCAGATGATGCGGCCGGATATGCTGGAAGCCTGGCAAAAGGGCCAACTGTTGTACGAGACAACGACCGAACGCTGGCAGCAGGCGCTGTGGCTGCAAATAATCGAACAGACCGGTCACCGGCATCGGGGCTCGCTGTGGCTGGATGTGATCGCCAAATTGAATGGCGCAGAGGAAGGTGCATTCAGCCGGCAACTGCCGGAGCGGATTTCGGTGTTCGGGCTTAACACCATGCCGCCGTTATTCTTAAGCTATTTACAAGGCCTGTCCAGACATTGCCAGCTGCATCTTTTCCTGCTCAATCCGGCGCAGGATTTTTGGGCCGATCTGGCGACGAAGAGACAACGGACGAATGACGAAAGCTTTACCGGGCATCCGCTGCTGTCAACATTAGGCCAGCAGGGCCGCGAGTTTCAGGAGATGTTGCTGGAGCAGGCACAGTTCGATTTTGAGCCGGAAAGCTTCGAGCCTGGCGAAGCGCGCACCAATCTGCAACAGCTGCAAAACGGCATCTTGAATAACCGGCTGGACGGAGCGGTGGAGCTGCAAAATATTAAGCTGCTGCAACCGGATAACTCGATCAGCATCCATGCCTGCCATTCCAGAATGCGCGAGGTGGAAGTGCTGAAAAACCAGCTGCTGCAAGCGCTGGAGACTGACCCAACGCTGGAGCTGCGCGACATTGTGGTCATGGCGCCGGATATTCAGGTGTACGAGCCGTTTATTTCCGCGGTGTTCGACGACATACAGCACGCGATTGCCGACCGAAGCTTGCGCCTCAGCAACCATGCGCTGGACGCCTTCATCCGTTTCTTGGACTTGAGCCAAAGCCGTTTCGGCTGGCAGACGGTGCTGGATTTACTGGAACAACCGGTAGTGTATCCGGGTTTCGGTTTGTCCGAGGTCGACCTGGAACTGATCAAATACTGGGTGCAGGATACCCATGTGCGCTGGGGCAAGTCGGCGCAACACAAGCAGGAACTCGGCCTGCCCGAACTGAGCGAAAACACCTGGCAGGCGGCGCTGG
>JBAQYH010000876.1:0-1648 GCA_049299935.1 Methylobacter sp.
TAACAGGCGCCTCTAATCAAATCTCACGGTCTGTCTTTTATGTAAAGGTATCGCTCACGCGATGGTTATTTGAATCGGGGTCTCGCCCCCGAAGGCGAGTTACTTTCTTTTGCTCCGCCAAAAGAAAGTAACCAAAGAAAAGGCGGCCCGGTTGCCGCTTTCCTCCTGTGCTCCTCGCTTTTGCCGAGGGTCAGCAGAAGGGGCTCCTGCCCCTCTGCTGACGTGCGGCATCCCTGCCGCACCCCTCACGGGCTGATCTCGACAAAAGCTCCGGTGCTCGGCGCGGCAAACGGGATTGAATCCGCGCCATTAGCAAGTTTTCATTGCTATTTGGTGCCCTGGTTTAAGGGCATTTCCGTAAACTACGGACTCAGTTCGACAAATATGAGAAATACAGTCCGTGCGTAACATCAGTTTCCAATTAACCCTTTATGCGTGTAAAAACGAAAGATGAATCTCACTGCCGTATCGGCGAATGATGTCCTGTTTAACCGCACGAAAGACCCTGATATTGCCTTTATGGCCCGACTTGTCTACCGAGCGCCGTGCCAACTCATCTGAAATCACGTCCATGAACAGTTCGGCCAGCAGCAGCCGGGCTGCATCACGAAAATGTCCCCGGCCATCCACATACAGTTGCACTGTCGGCGCACCGGTATTAATGATGATTTTACGCTCCTCAACGCTATATACCGCCCGGTCCAACTCGTTGTTCAGGTTGCGAAATTCATAGCCCACGAACATATCGGCACCATGATCCCGAGGCGGTCTTTTTTTGGCAACATGACCGGACCAGCCATGGCTGCGCCTGGAAGCATGTTCTGCCACCGCAATTTCACACCGAGCCCAATACGTCCCCGCCCGTACATCGATCTCTCCATGCTCACCGGCTGTATCGCCCATAATCGTCCATTCGATCCGCTGTATTCCGCCAAGCTCGCGAACCGCTATCGCCGTCGGCGCAGGTTCGATGTGTATGGAATCGGGTAGCGAGTAGTTGAAGGTTAGCACCTCATCAGCCGAAAACCGGCTCGGATCAAGCAGCAAGGCAGCGTGGAAAGCATGATTGACCTTGCGATAATAAAAAGGCGTGGTAAAACGCAACGCCGCCGGAAGCTCCACCTCGCCCAAAGCACCCGCTTCCAAGTCTTGCGCCGGCGGCAGGACGATACCCAAGTCTTGAATCGCCGCCCGGCTCATGCGTTGGAGCAGGTGTTCGATCATGTGACTGGTGCGGCCGGATGTTGTAGCACGCTCCAGATGCTTCAGTTTTTCTTGCTCCGCCAATACATAGGGCGCAATCATCCCACTGACGGCCTGGGAAAAAGCCTCAACAAAATCATTCTTATGATTCAAGCCCTCCCTTTCGTCGCTAATAATTGCCATGCCGTGGCCTAATTTTTCGACCAAAGCCGCGCAACGCACCGTGCCGAAAAGGTACTCCGTCCCCAGCTGGTTTTCATAATCGAACAACTGGCAGTCCAGTACGGCCATGCCGGACAGGACCACCAGTCCATTGGTCCGTTCGTCGCCCTTTAGGGTTAGTTCCACATCCTGGGCGCGCTTCAGGGTCAAGGTGAAAGGATACTCCTGCTGTTGATAAACAAAGCTGCCGGCCTGCTCCGGACCCACCAGCAAAATTGCAGGC
>JBAQYH010000877.1:0-2329 GCA_049299935.1 Methylobacter sp.
GTCCAGGTGATGACCGCTATACCGATCGATATTCCAAAAATGGCATTAACATAAGCGTGGCGGATACTGATTCGTTGCAACTCGCCTTCCGTTTTGACTATCAAATAAGTCGCCCCCAATAGCCCATAGCCCACGACTACGCCGACAGCGACCAACAGGGAAAATGGCGTGAGCCAGGCCCAGCCTCCATCCAATCCGGTACCGCTCACATTCAGCCCGCTGATCAAACCGCCAAACGCAAGCCCCTGAGCGATAGCGGCCAACAGACTGCCTCCTCCAAACGCGATATTCCAAAGCACTTTATTGTGCGCATGGCTGCGAAACTCAAAGGCAACGCCGCGGAAGATAAGCGCAAATATCATCAGCATAACCGGAATATAAAGCGCATGCAGCACGATGGCATAAACCAGCGGAAATGCGCCAAAGAGCGCGCCGATCAGCAGCACCAGCCAGGTCTCGTTGGCATCCCATACCGAGCCCAAACTGGCCATCATAACCGTGCGCTGCTTTTCATCGCGGTTTAGCAGGAACAGGATTCCCACCCCCAAATCAAAGCCGTCCACAACGATATATAAAAAGAAGATCAGCCAAATTATAAAAAACCAGATATTGGCCAGAAAAACATGAAGCTCACTAAACATGAGGTTCGCCCCCTTTATGCTTGTCTAGTTCACCGACAATAATTTTTGATAGCGGATTATTGAATGGCGCGCCGGCCATATCGGGGCCCTTCCGGATAATTCCGGCGGCAAAAACCACAAACATCATAAAGAGCATTGCATAAACAATAACGAAACCAACAAGACTGGTGAGCACTGCGGAAGCGGGCAACGCAGACGCAACATCACGGGTGCGCAACATGCCATAGATCATCCAAGGCTGGCGGCCAACCTCCCTGACTATCCAGCCGCATTCTGTGGCCAGATAGCCAAGAGGCAGAGCAATCATCCAGGCATAGAGCAGCATCCGGTTTTTAACAATATGCCGGGCTGTTAATTGACCTTTCAGCCAGCACACCAATGTCCATATTATCAGCGCAAACAAACTAAAACCGATGGCCGCCATGATACGGAAACAATAAAAAATCAACGGTATTGCTGGGGGCTGATCGGCAGGCGGAAATGATGTTAAGCCAATGACCTGTCCATCCGAATTCCCGGTAGCCAGAACACTCAATACCTTTGGGACAGGGATAGACCAGTCGTTTTTTTGGGCCGACTTATTGGGCCACGCCAAAATGTTCCAGCTCGCTCCCGATCCGGCTTGATTGGTTTCCCAGTGCGCTTCAATGGCTGCCCCTTTTGCCGGCTGATGTCTAAACACTTGATGACCGTTGCCATGGCCCAGAAATATTTGCACAGGCGCCGCAACAGCCGCAATGATTACAACCAGCTTAAAAGACTTTAAAAAGAAATCCGTATGCCTTCCTTTTAGCAAGTACCATGCAGACAATCCGCCCATCACAAAAAGGGTTGTTTCCAGGCAGGCAACCCACATGTGGGACACGGCCCAAAATGCGTCCGGGTTAAAAATTGCTTGGGAATAGCTGTCCACCACAAACCTGTCTTTCTCCATATGGCCGCCTGCCGGCGTCTGCATCCACGCATTGGCAACCACAATCCAGAATACAGAAAGCGATGCCCCCAAGGCTACCATACAGGTAGCGAACAGATGGATAACAGGGGATACGCGCATCCAGCCAAAAAGCATGATCCCTAGAAAACCGGCTTCCAGCATGAAAGCCATCGCGCCCTCGAAGCCCAGGATATTCCCAAAAAACTCGCCCGTCATCATCGAAAAGCGCGACCAGTTAGTCCCGAACTCAAATTCCAAAGGAATGCCGGTGACCACGCCGAGCGAGAAATTAAGCAAAAACAGTTTTGACCAAAAATGCGCATGCCGATAGTAATCGGCATCCCCGGTTTTTAACCACAGCACTTCAAACACAACCAGAACCAGGGACATGCCGACTGACGTGAGCGGCCACAAGATGTGGAACATCGCGGTTACAGAAAATTGCAAACGCGATAAAAATATCGGATCCTGAAGAATTTCCATAGGTATCCTTTTTGACGGGCTACATCAAACGACTCATTTCAATATCGATGATCAAAACCGCTATGCTAATCCTTTTGCAAGAAATAGAAATACGTAAAATTGCGTGCTTGCAATTAATCCTAAAAACCGCAGTTTGTGCACGAAAGCACGAAAGACACGAAAGACACGAAAAAATCAGCCTGTTGTAGGTACAAGCCTTTCAGTCTTTGGGTAATGATTTTCGGCGCACCGCTACGCCGCTCCATGTATTGCTCTACCTCCTGCATAACCC
>JBAQYH010000878.1:0-5170 GCA_049299935.1 Methylobacter sp.
GATGATGAGTGCGCGAATATCGGTAAAAGGTTCCATGGGGTTGCTTCTCTAAACTATAAAATTGGGATTAATTATTATAATTTACATCAAGTGCAAGACGAGCATTTCTTTGAATTGCAGCGAAGAATAGCTTACGGTTTTTGATGCAATATGGCGGAGATGGAGTGCAGCATCCGTGGAATATTTTAACTTCATGTGACTATTGAAATGCTGCAAGCATGTTTAAACATGCCGTTGTGACAGGCTCAAGAATGGCGCATTGTTTGGGGTATGTATCGGGCGGAAAAACGCCTCGGCAGTGATTGTGATGGATTGGATAAAAAGTTCGATCATGTTGTTTTGTTTGTGTTTAAAGCATATTTAAGCGGACGAAGGAGAGGACGTGGTTAACTGCAAGTGAGAAGTTGGATTGCTATGCGCATATAAAATGAAGTTTAAAACTCTTTGCGGCTATAGCTAATTTTACTAAGTTATTGTCGATGTACCAACGCAGAACAATGAGCATTGGGCATTGACATGGGTCCCCTTTCTACTTTAAAGTTACATTCGCATAAAGAGTAAGTAACTAAAATTATAACTATTACTATAACCCATCGGAGCACGCATCATGGCAAAACCATTAATACAAATGGCATTAGATTCATTGGATTTCGACCAAACAGTAGGCCTTGCTACCTTAGTAGCTCCTCACGTCGATATTTTTGAAATCGGAACACCATGCATTAAACATAATGGAATTAACTTGGTTAAAGAATTAAGAGCTAGATTCCCAGAGAAACTGCTTTTAGTTGACCTTAAAACAATGGACGCAGGCGAATACGAAGCAACGCCTTTCTATGCAGCAGGCGCTGATATTTGTACAGTTTTAGGCGTATCCGGCCTTGCAACTTGTGCAGGTGTTATCAAAGCAGCTAATGCATACGGTGCAGAAGCTCAAATCGATTTAATTAACGTAGAAGATAAAGTGGCTTGCGCGCGCGCAACTGCCGAAATGGGTGCTCATATTATGGGTATTCATACAGGTCTTGATGCACAAGCTGCCGGTCATACGCCTTTTGCAGACTTGAACGACATCGCAAGACTGGGCTTGAACGTCAGAATTTCTGTTGCCGGTGGCATTAAGCCGTCAACTGTACAAGATGTGGTTCGCTCAGGCGCAAACATCATCGTTGTTGGCGCTGCAATCTATGGCGCGGCTTCACCTGCTGATGCAGCGCGTGAAATTCGCGAATTGGTTGACGCGGTATAATTATGCATCAGCAACTTATCATAGAAAAGATTTCAGGTGTTCTTGAAGCTACAGATGATACGTATGATGTAAGGTTGACCCAACTGCTTGATGGCGCCAAGCGCATATTTATCGCAGGTGCGGGGCGTTCCAAGCTTGTTGGCAATTTCTTCGCAATGAGGCTGGTTCACGGCGGTTACGATGTAAGCGTCGTCGGTGAAATTGTGACGCCTAGCATTAAAAACGGTGACTTATTGATCATTATTTCCGGATCCGGAGAGACTGAGCAATTAATAGCATTCACTAAAAGTGCAAAAAAAATAGGTGCTAACATCGTTTTGATTTCTGCGAAAAGCAGCTCAACTATTGGCGACTTGGCAGATGCGGTATTTCAAATCGGTAACCCGGAACAATACGGTAAGGTTCTAGGGATGCCTATGGGGACTGTGTTTGAACTCTCTACCTTGTTATTTTTGGAAGCGACCATTTCTCATATCATCCATGATAAGGGAATTGCTGAAGAAGTAATGAGAGAAAGACACGCTAATTTAGAATAGCGGCACAGGAACGAGTGGCTATGACCACTCGTTCTGATCCTTGCGCAGGGTAAGCGCCGAAAGAACATGCTGTGACAGAGTCGATCAGGCTGAAAATTCACCATTTAGTAATCTAATAATAGTAAGGAGAAGAATATGACTTCGCGTCGAGAATTAGCGAACGCCATACGCGCTTTGAGCATGGATGCCGTGCAGAAAGCAAACTCTGGGCATCCAGGCGCACCTATGGGCATGGCGGACATTGCCGAGGTGTTGTGGAATGATCACCTGCGCCACAATCCGTCTAATCCAAAATGGTCAGATCGTGACCGTTTTGTTTTATCCAACGGTCACGGATCAATGCTGATTTATTCGCTATTGCATTTGAGTGGCTATGATTTGCCCATGAGTGAATTAGCTTCTTTCCGTCAACTACATTCAAAATGTGCGGGACATCCTGAATACGGTTATGCACCCGGCGTTGAAACAACGACCGGACCGTTAGGACAAGGTATTGCCAATGGTGTAGGTTTTGCGATGGCTGAAAAGCTGCTTGCAGACCAATTCAACCGCCCAGGTCATAAAATCGTTGATCACCATACCTATGTATTCATGGGCGATGGTTGTTTGATGGAAGGCATTTCTCATGAAGCCTGTGCATTAGCAGGTACTTGGGGCTTAGGCAACTTAATCGCTTTCTGGGATGATAACGGTATTTCCATTGATGGTCATATTGAAGGCTGGTATACGGATGATACAGCAAAACGTTTTGAGGCTTACGGTTGGCATGTTCTGTCAGTAGACGGACATAATCCTGAAGAGATTAATAAAGCAATTGTCATGGCTAAAGCGATGACTGATATGCCTTCGTTAATCTGCTGCAAAACAACCATTGGTTTTGGATCACCAAACAAAGCGGGCACTCATGAATGTCATGGTGCGGCTTTGGGTCAACCTGAAATTAATTTAACTAAAGCAGCTTTAGGCTGGGATCACGAAGCATTCATCATTCCAGACGATGTTTATGCAGGTTGGGACGCTAAAGCAAAAGGCGCGAGAGCTGAAGCGGCATGGGATGAAAAATTCGCAGCCTACGAGGCAGCGCATCCAGAATTGGCAGCAGAATTCAAACGTCGTATGGCGGGTGATCTACCGGCTGATTGGCAAGCAGCGGCTGATGCATTGATTGCTGAAACCAACGCAAAAGCGGAAAATCTTGCCACACGTCAATCTTCACAAAAAGTCATTGGCGGGCTAGCTGCTACATTGCCTGAGTTTTTAGGTGGTTCTGCGGACTTAACAGGCTCTAACTTAACCAGTTGCAGCAGCTTTAAACACGTCAGCGGTAAAGAGCCGGGTAATTACATCTCCTACGGTGTGCGTGAGTTTGGTATGTACACTATCATGAACGGAATGGCGTTACATGGCGGCTTATTGCCTTTCGGCGGAACATTCCACATGTTCTCTGATTATGCGAAAAGCGCTTTGCGTATGTCAGCGTTGATGAAAATCCGCACCATTGCTGTCTTAACGCATGACTCTATTGGTCAAGGCGAAGACGGTCCAACGCATCAGCCGATTGAGAATACTTCTGCCATGCGCTACATCCCGAATATGGATGTATGGCGGCCTGCCGATACCACAGAAACAGCGGTTTCTTGGGTAATGGCAATTGAGCGTATGACCGGGCCTACAAGCTTAGTGTTAAGCCGTCAAGGCTTGCCTTTCATCGCGCGTACTGATGAACAAATCGCAGCTATCCGTAAAGGGGCATACGTTATTTCTGAAGCAGCAGGCAATGCCCAAGTTATCCTCATTGCAACCGGTTCGGAAGTTGATTTGGCAATAAAATCACAAGCAGCCTTAGCAGAAAAAGGTATTCAAGCACGTGTTGTTTCAATGCCATCAACAAACGTATTTGACCGTCAAGAGCAAGCTTATAAAGACAGCGTGTTAACACCCGGTGTAAAACGTGTTGCGATTGAAGCAGGCATTACTGATTTTTGGCGTAAATATGTTGGTTTAGAAGGCGCGGTTGTCGGTATTGATACTTTCGGCGAATCGGCACCTGGCGGCGTATTGATGACACACTTCGGCTTTACTGTTGAAAACGTTGTCAAAAACGTAGAAGCGGTACTTTAATTTTAAAGGCTATGTTTGCGTTAGTTGTTGTTCATTAAGAAGACTTAAAAACTGACTGTATTGATTGAGTAAGCGTTAAACTCATGGGTTGAACAGTATTTAATAGGTCTAAGCAATTAACGCAGATATGGCTACTCTAAAAACAACGCATAGAGGGGGATTTACACGTGAAAATAAATAATTTGACGAATGGTTTAGTTGCTACGCTGTTATTAGCAAGTCCTATCGTAGGGGCAGAAACGGAATATCCGGCAGCAGATTTCAAGCCAAAAGTGATTTATCAAGATGCTGCTAGCGTCCAAAGCAAGTCTGTACCAGCAGCGGCAGCTAAGCAAGAGAAGTCGGCTGAGGCAGATTCAAGATATCCGGCGGCAGATTTTGAACCAAAAGTTCTATACAAGGATGCCGATTACAAGCCAAGCAAGATTGCCGCAACATCGTCGCCATCTGAACGGGCTGCAACAACAGCTGATGTAGCAGTAAGCGCGCCGGTAAAAGCCGAAGAAGAGTCCATGATGAGTTACTTGCTGGGATTGGTTGTTTTTGCGGTGGCTGGGTATATCTTTTTAGGTAAGCGCGAGCCAAAAACTAAAGTCAGCAGTTCTCCGGTTTATTCGGGTCATGTTAGTGGACTCTCCGGTGTTGCTCGATACCTGAGAAAACATAATATGGTTGCCGCAACCGGCGTTGCCAGATATTTGGAAAGTCGGGTTGCTTCGGAAAAAGAAACAGTGGCGGCAAGTGGAGTTGAAAAGTACCTTGAAAAACAGGCTAGATCTGCAAAAGAAACCGCAGCTCAAGCGGGAACTGGAGTTGAAAAGTACATGCGCAACCGGGGGTGATAAGTGGATCAAAATTACCTGATCAATTTAGTGTCTGGACTTTTTGGCTCCAAAAAGGAAGTTGAAAGTCAGGCCAGTTATCGCCCAAGTTTTAGTGATCCTAGTGGACTTACCGGTGTTGCCAGATACATGAAAAGGCAGGAAGTTGTTCCGGTGCTAAGCGGAGTTGCAAGGTATCTGAAAAATCTGGAGGAGTTGTCGTCAGCATATGATGTTGATGATTCTCTGGAAGGTCAGGACGAAGTATCAACAGCAGGAGAGGTTGTTGGTCATTTGGAAAATCACGATGAAGTGGTGATAGCAGATGAAGTTGATCAGGGGCTAAGGCTTCAGGAAGAAGCAGTATTATCGCTGAGCAGTGTTGCCAAGTACTTGGAGAAGCTGGATCAGTCTCCTGTAAGTAGTGTTGCCAAGTATATGGC
>JBAQYH010000879.1:0-4529 GCA_049299935.1 Methylobacter sp.
GTCCCAATTTGCGCACGGCTTCGGAAAACCGGTCAAACTCGACAGGTTTAGGCACATAGAGATTGCATCCCAGGCTGTAGCATTCGTCTATTTCACGTTGATCGTCAGTGGACGTTAAAATGATGACAGGAATTTCACGCAGCTTATTGTCCTGCTTAAGAATCCGCAATAATTCCACGCCGGTCATGACCGGCATGTTTAAATCAAGCAGCAAGATACATTGGTTAATAGGCGGATAGCCTACAAAATCGCCCTGTCCCGTAAGATAGTCCAGAGCCTGCTGACCGTTTTCAAAAGCTATAATTGGGTTTTCGAGGCCGCCACGCCGCAAATTCTTCTCGATTAATGTTGAATGCCCAGGGTCGTCTTCTACGATTATGATTGTTACAAACTGACTTTCAAGCACTTTATAACCCCAAAAAACTTTGCATTATATTCAATTACTGCCAAGTAGGCTAACACTTACAATCATGGTTAATGCTTAATAAACAATACCTTCCTTAGAGTGATTCGCTATAAAGGAAATAAGCTTATGAAAAGCAATGAAATGAGCGGGTTTTGCCAGTAAACATTTAACGGCATGATGACCGAAGAATCGTGCAATAAAAATGCCTAGGCCGGCGCTCGGCAGGCAGTGCCCGCTTTTTATGATTGTTGATGTTGGGAACGTGCAGAATCCGCCCAGCCGCGAATAAAGCTTTCCACCAGCAATACGACAGTGCTTTCCACCGTATTCATATCGGCGGCATCCGGCTCGCCGGTCAGCGACAAGGTACAAATTCCATGAATACCGCTCCAGAGCGCTCTAGCAGCCTGTTTAAGTTGTTGCGTCGGACAGTCCGGCGCAAGTTGGGCAAACTGCGCCTCTACCGGACTAAAAAGCCGGTTGAGTTTCTGTTGATACCAGTCAGGGGCTTGGGCATCCTGCGCAAAAATCATGCTCCAGCGGTTAAAATTCCGGGCGGCAAATCTTAAATAAGCCTTGGCCAGCTCCTCTATAGATCGTTCGGGAGCGCAGTCGGGAATTTGCTGCAATTGTCCGGTAAGCTCATCCACGGTATTCGCCTTGATGTGCACGACCAAATCGGCCATGTTGGCAAATACCATATAGACGCTGCCGACGGTGTAACCGATGTCCATCGCAATCCTGCGCACCGTTAATGCCGGATAGCCTTCGTTGATGATGATAGTTTCTGCTGCATCCAGCACCATTTCCCTGATTTCTTCCAGGCTGTGTTTGTTTCGTCTTGCCATGTTGTGCGTCTTTAGATGAATTTCGGGTGATTGTTTTTTGCAAAGTACTTGATTAAAAAATCCACAAACGTCGCCAGTTTGGCGGGCAGAAAGCGTCTTTGCAGATAGGTGGCGTAAATTTCCAGCGACGGGATGCGAAAGTCCGGCAAAATTTCTATCAGCTTTCCTTGTTCCAAATAGTTTACCACCGATAATTCAGGCGCCTGGGTTATGCCCATGCCCAAAGCGGCCGCCTGACACAAAGCCCGGCCGTTGTTTGACGCAAAGTGCCAGTTCGCCTTGATTTTAACTTCCTCGCCGCCGTCATTGAACACCCAATAATCCTTATGCGGGGTATCCGTATAATGCAGGCAGCGATGCGAATTTAACTCGGCAATGGTTTGCGGTTCGCCGTATTCGGCGATATAGCCGGGCGATGCGTAGGTGCATAACCGGGTTTGGGCGATTTTCCGGGCAACCACGCCCAGATCGAGCGTGTCCGTGACCAGGATAGACAAATCGAAACGGCCTTCGCTTAAATTAACCTGGCTGTTGTGCAAGGTCATCAGAATTTTAACATTGGGGTATTCGCGCTGGTATGCGTCAATGGCAGGCACCATATAAAGCCCGCCGAAATCGATCGGTGCGCTGACTTTTAAGGTGCCTTTGACCTGAAGCCCCAGCTGCGAGGTATATTCTTCCAGTTCCGAGAAATCATCCAGCAGCTGTTTGCTGCGGAAATAGTAGATCTTGCCCGCTTCGGTCATGCTCAGTTTTCGGGTAGTCCGGTTTAATAAAGCAACCCCCAGGGACTCTTCGAGCTGAGCCATGTATTTGCTGATCATCATCGCCGAAAGATTCATCTCGCGGGCAACCGCTGCAAAAGTGCCCAACTCGACAATCCGGCAAAATACCTGTGTGTTGGTTAATTTAGCCATATCCGCTCCTTTATAAACTTTGGGTTTATATTGTATAACCTATATCGCTATTTGAAACCCTGCTTTATTGGAGTAGACTCTTCGCCGGAGATAGTAGTCTAACTGCCGTTTGGTCTTTTTCATCCCCCTTAGTGAACAGGAGCAAGCGGCTTTTTTATTGCCCAATAATTATAATGAGAGGTGTTTATGAGTAAAATTCTTAATGAAGTTTTAGCAGCAAACAGGGATTACGTGAATGATTTCGGTGACAAAGGCGCATTGCCAATGCCTCCCGGAAGACATTTTGCGATCTTGACCTGTATGGATGCCCGTTTGGATCCTGCCAAATATGCCGGCTTATCCGAAGGCGACGCCCATGTCATCCGTAATGCCGGCGGCCGCGCCAGCGACGATGCGATCCGTTCTTTGGTCATCTCCTATAAATTATTGGGAACCCGCGAGTGGTTTGTCGTTCATCATACCGATTGCGGCATGGAAACCTTTACCGATGACGTCATGCGCGGTTTGTTAAACAGCAGCTTAAAAACCGCTTCCGTCGATGCCGACGGCTGGCATGATTGCTGCGAAGGCCCAGGTTCCGCCGAAGGCAAATATATCGACTGGCTGACCATTAAAAATCAAGAAGAGAGCGTTTTGGAAGATGTCACCCGCATTAAGAACCACCCGCTGGTTCCTTCCGACATCCCTGTTTACGGTTATATTTACGATGTCAAATCAGGCCGGTTAATTGAAGTGCCCGCCGCAACAGAAGCAGGCAGAGTCCGCTAACAACCGCTCAAACATGCTCGCATCTTGGGATGTGAGCATGGCTTTATCATTCCAGTATCCGCAAAGCGCATGAACTGTACTTGCGTCCCCTTTATAAAAGTCTAAAATTCGCCAGTTTGCTTAATTTCTAACCGATGGTATGAAATAGCAAAAAAATCCACCGCGAAGACACGAAGTTTTATATTTTCCCCCTTCGTGTTTTCAATAAATTGAATCGATTTTTTTTACCCTACTGATGAATACCGAACTACTCTCCGTCGTCGATGAAAACGACTGCATCATCGACACCTGCCCGCGCCATATCATCCATGCGACAGGCCTTAGGCACCGCGCCGTACATATCCTGGTTTTTAACGAGCAAGGGCAGTTATTCCTGCAAAAACGCTCGATGAAAAAAGACCTCAATGGCGGGCTTTGGGACACCTCGGCGGCAGGCCACGTTGACGCCGGCGAGGATTACGACGTCAGCGCCGTCAGGGAGATCGAAGAAGAGCTGGGCATCAGCACGGCCCATGTTCTGGAACCGTTGTTCAAATTGCCCGCCACGGCGGCTATCGGCATGGAATTTATCCAGGTCTACCGCTGCATTCATAACGGCCCGTTTGTACTGGCGCCCGATGAAATTGACGAAGGCGGCTGGTTTAGCGCCGCTGAAATATCCGAACGTATCGAGGCGGACGACCAACGCCTGACCGAAGCGTTCAAAACCATTTGGCGGCGATTCGAGGCATCGGCAATATGATCGCGCGTCAACAGCTGAACGACTATTACCAGGCTCTGCTGCACCCCGGAACCTATGCCGACTATTGCCCTAACGGCCTGCAAATAGAAGGGGCCGAACAGATTGAACGTATCGCTTTTGCCGTGTCCGCAACCCGCGACTCCATTCATCAGGCTGTCGAAAACAAGGCCGACGCGCTGGTCGTCCATCACGGCCTGTTCTGGACCTTTCACGGCGCAAAACCGTTGACCGGCGCATTCGCCAAGCGAATTTTCCCGCTGGTAAAAAACGGCATCAACCTGTTCGCGTATCATCTGCCACTGGACGGACACCCGGATATAGGCAATGCCGCGATGTTAGGCCAGATGATCGATTGCGGGCAACAGCAGCCTTTCGGCGATTACAAAGGCTCGGCGACCGGCATTAAAGGCGTACTCGAGCAGCCGCTGGCTGCCTCCGCGCTGCAACAAAAACTGCAAGCCGCGCTGAACCACAACGTCATTCTGGCTACGCCCGATAACAATGCGCTGATCAGGTCGGTCGGCATCATTACCGGAGGAGCAAACAGCGAATGGCGTCTGGCCGAAAAAGAACGGCTGGATGCGTACATTACCGGCGAAATCAGCGAACACGACTGGCATGAAAGCCAGGAGACCGGTATCTGCATATTTGCAGGCGGTCACAATGCAACAGAGCATTTCGGCATCAAGGCGCTAATGGAGAAAACGCGGCAGCAAGTTGCAGTGGAATGTTTTTTTATCGGTAACGAGGCGGAGTTAACCGAGTTAAATTAATTATTCAAGAGTTAGAAAATAGAACGCGGATTAGACTGATAAATGACATATTTTTAAATCCGTGTTCTATTGAGC
>JBAQYH010000880.1:0-6530 GCA_049299935.1 Methylobacter sp.
GTTGGGCGTTTTTGGCATTCATCTGCACGGTAGAAGTCAATTCTTCCATGCTGGCGGCAGTTTCTTCCAGGCTGGCGGCCTGCTCTTCGGTGCGATGCGACAAATCGTTATTACCTGCCGCAATTTCTTTAGCTGCGGTGTTGATATTGATCGTGGAATCCTTAATTTCTCCGACCAACCCCCTCAGGTTTTCCACGGTGCCATTCATACCGGCAATCACTGCGCCAAAGGTGCCCGGATAGGCCTTGCTGATAGTTTGGGTCAGATCGCCTTGGGACAACGCACTCGCAATAAGCGATATGTCATTCAGGCTACCCAACGCATCGAGCGAAAGATTGACATCGTCTTTCAGTTTGCCGAGATCGCCGGATCCTTCAGCCTGGACACGCTGACTGATGTCGCCTTGAGCAACGCCGCCCATGACCTTGCCCACATCACCCAGCATAGATTGCATAGACTGCATGGCTTGCATCGCATGCTCTACTGCATGCTTGTACTCGCCTTCAACATTAACATTCACTTTTTTATCAAAATTGCCCTCAGCGATGGCGTTCATAAGCTCAGTGATAGCGGTTGTAGTGGCAGACAGCGTTTTTGCAACCGCATTAAGTTGTTTCAGGGCTGTCGCAAACCCGCCATGTAACCCTTGTGGATAGCTCTTTCGAGTAAAATCGCCATAGATGACATACGCCATCGAATAATGCATATCTACCTGCGCAGTTTCCACCTGATCCATCAAATCATTCAGCGACCAGGCAAGCCGTTGAAGCGGCCGCTCTTTTCCGCCGATATAAGTAAGCCGTACATCTACGGATCCCTGCCTCCATTCCTGACTTGAGTTAAGTAACTTCTCCAGCAATTGTTGATCGGCTAATCTTGATTGGCGCCACCAAGCAATAGATAAGCCGGAGCCAACCGTCAGCAAAGACGGCACGATCAGCTCTCCAGCGACCGCCCCTTCGGCTCCGCTCAGGACAAGGTTCAGAACAGGCATCCATCCGTAAACCAGCGAACCGAACCATGCAATAGCAATAGCCGCTGATGCGAATTTCTCGTTATTCTTAAAGCGACTGTAATACATTGATAAGCTCCTCGTAAGTAACGCCCTTGTCTTTTAATACATTACCCAATACGGCTCCCGAAGCCGCCATCGCATCCTTAGGACCCGCATTCCGTTCTGCATCCAGCATGGCGCGATACACATCCGTCACAATCGGAATAGCCTTGGGATTAGGCATGCGGCGCACCGAACTATAGCCTATCTTTTGTTTATTTTTATCTTTCATCGGAGCGACATGGGTAAATACCCAGTAGAACCCGCCATCCTTTGACATATTTTTGACATAGGCGAAAATTTCCTTGTCTTCCGCCAAATAATCCCACAGCAACTTAAACACCACTCTCGGCATATCGGGATGGCGAATGATGTTGTGCTGGCTGCCCAGAAGCTCCTCTTCGCTATATCCCGAAAACTCGATAAATATCTCGTTTCCGTAGGTAATCCGGCCAGTCAGGTCAGTTTTGGAAACAATGAAATCATTTTCCCTCATTACCCGTTCCCGACTGGTCGGGACTATATCTTTTCTCTTCATTATTCTTCCTCGGTAATTGCTCCATGCATGACTCTACCTCCTGCATCCATGCAGTCATCAGTTAATTATTTTGGCTAACCATGCATTTGCGATCCTTGAGGCAAACTTGTTAACCCGTTTATTTTTATCAAGCACCCGCCTTGAATTCCTCTTAATAACATAAAAAACCCTATTAACACTACACTTTTAATGCCTGTTGCATGTACTCGCCTCAACCGGCCTCTACTTTTTACCGCAACTCCGGGTAAAAATACCGGCTCTGGGCCGCATACCTTCATAAAGGACTTATTTTTGCGACAACCCCGAATTTCGGGTGATCCAGATAATAGACGTCATTCAGTTTAACGGCTCGCTTTTCATGCAATCGATAAACCACTGCATTGCCTGAATCGACCTCCGAATGAGAGGCAAGCTCCAAGTCAACCGTCATCTGCAAACCTTGATCATGTTGCATCTGGAGATAACCGTTCAACTTGCCATCGGCGCCCTGAATGCGAACAGGAGCGCTTAGTCCTCCTTCCCCGACCGGCTGAATCCAGGCGGCATGGATGATAGGCCTGTATGCCGGGTCTTTCGCCAATGCCGCATAACTGTCATCCAGCGTGGTCGCATCCGGTTTTTTATAAGCCGACAACTCGGTCAAGCCGGACGGCCAGTGCGTTGGTTGCGTAGCCTGCTCAAACACCTCGGTATTGGGCATAGCCTGGGAAAATACGATCAACTCTATTTGATACGCGCCTGTTTCCGCCAAAAGAAGCCCACTAAAGAGTCCCAGCGCTGCCGCCAGGCTGTAAACCATTATTTTAAGCATCGTCATTTTTTGAGGGTCAATTTATCCAGCAACTCGGTTATAAACTCAAGCTTCTTCTCGGTCGTTTCAAACGGCTTGATGAACCTCAACTTATCCGCGCCATCGAATTTATAAACCTGCGCCTGGGTCTGTATCAGCGAAATCAGCTGATCGGTATTAATATTAGGCGTCGCTGAAAAAATAATGCGCCCGCCGCCTGCGTTGGCCTCTATTTTCTTGACGCCCAGCTTTTCGGCCTGCTGCTTTAATTCGGCGACGCTGAACAAGGTTTTCACAGGCTCCGGAAACAAGCCGAAACGGTCGATCATTTCGACCTGTAATTCGCGCAAATCGTCCTTGTTTTCGGTATTGGAAATGCGCTTATACAACACCAACCGGCCATGAATATCCGGCAGATAATCTTCCGGGATCAACGCCGAGGTTTGCAGATCGACTTCCGGCCCCCTGTCTATCGGGGTATCGAGTTCCGGCTGTTTGCCGGATTTTAGCGCGTTGACCGCGCGTTCCAGCAATTCGGTATACAGCGTAAAACCGATTTCCTGAATCTGGCCGCTTTGGTCATCGCCGAGCAATTCGCCCGCGCCGCGAATTTCCATGTCATGCGACGACAGCATAAAACCGGCGCCCAAATCGCCGGAGGCCTCGACCGCTTCCAGTCGCTTGATAGCGTCTTTGCTCAACAAGCTTTTCGGCGGCACGACAAAATAGGCATAAGCCCGATGATGCGAACGCCCTACCCGGCCGCGCAACTGGTGCAATTGCGCCAGCCCCAGTTTATCGGCTCGGTTGATGATAATGGTATTGGCGCTGGGAATATCGATGCCGCTTTCAATAATCGTAGAACACAACAGCAGGTTAAAGCGCTGATGGTAAAAATCCAGCATGATGCGCTCCAGCTCGCGCTCCGGCATTTGTCCGTGCGCGATTTCAATCCGCGCCTCGGGCACCAGCGTTTCCAGTTCCCTGGCCATTTTCTCCATCGATTTAACATCGTTATGCAAAAAGAATACCTGCCCGCCACGCTTAATTTCACGCAAACAGGCTTCCCTAACCTGTGCATCGATCCATTCGCTGATAAAGGTCTTGATCGCATGACGGTTAGGCGGCGGACTGGCGATAATGGAAATATCCCTCAAACCCGACATCGCCATATTCAAGGTGCGCGGAATAGGCGTTGCGGTCAGGGTCAGCATGTCCAACTCATTGCGCAGCTTTTTGAAATGCTCTTTTTGGGTCACGCCGAAACGGTGCTCCTCGTCAATCACCACCAATCCCAGCGCTTTGTATTTGATCTCTTTCGACAACAACTTATGCGTGCCGATCACTATATCGACTTTGCCCTGCTCCAGATCGTCGGTAATCTCTTTTTGCTGCTTGGGGCTGACAAAGCGGGACAGCACCTCGACGCGGACCGGCCAGTCGGCAAAGCGGTCGCGGAAATTCTGGTAATGCTGCTGGGCCAGCAACGTGGTCGGCACCAATACCGCCACCTGCTTGCCGTTTTGCACCGCAATAAACGCCGCCCGCATCGACACCTCGGTTTTACCGAAACCGACATCGCCGCAGATCACCCGGTCCATCGGATGAGGGCTGGCCATGTCTTCCAGTATCGCCTCGATCGCGGTCTGCTGATCCGGCGTTTCTTCAAACGGGAACGCATCGGCAAAAGCCGCATATTCGACATTTTCAACCGCAAAGGCATGGCCTTGCTTGACCGCTCTTTTGGCATGAATCTCCAGCAATTCCGCGGCGACATCATGGATACGCTTAATGGCTTTTTGCTTGACCTTGTTCCACTGATCGCCGCCCAACTTATGCAACGGCGCATTTTCCGCGCTCATGCCTGTGTAGCGGCCGATCACATGCAAGGCCGAAACCGGCACATAAAGCTTGTCGTGGTTGGCGTATTCCAGCGTCAGAAATTCCGACGCGACGCCGCCGATCTCCAAAGTCTGCAACCCCAAGTAGCGGCCGACACCATGCTCCTGATGCACGACAGGCGAACCGATGGTCAGTTCATTCAGGTTATTGACGATATTTTCCAGCTCATGCGCCCCGGACTTACGCCGCCTGCGCCGTTGCTGCACTTTTTCGCCGGACAGCAGGCTTTCGGTGATGATCGCGATGGAAGGGTTCTCGAGCCACAGGCCATGATCCATCGGCGCGACCAGCAGGCACGGCGACACTTCGGACTGGAGAAACTTGTCCCAGCTCTCGACCTGCTTCACGGTAATCTTATACTGCCTTAATTTGTCCATTAAGGCTTCACGGCGGCCCGCCGATTCCGAGACAAATAAAATCTTGCCGGCAAAACCGCTTACAAACTGCTGCAATGCCTGAGCAGGTTGCTCCAGTTTGGCATCGATGGTTACATTGGGTAACGGATGGCAGTTGAAAACAATGCTGTCTGCCTCTTCGCCGGCTATGCTGCCGAGCGTAACACGGGCAAATGTTCCGGTTCTTTGCGCCAGCTCATCGGTCGATAGAAACAACAGTTCCGGCTTCAACAGCGGCCTGTCCACATCGTATTTCCGTTGCTGAAACCGGTCCTCGGCTTCGGCATAAAAAGCCTGCGCGGTCGCGGCAAAACTATCCGCCGTCACCAAGACCGCAGATTTCGGCAGGTAATCGAACAATGTCGCCATTTGATCGACAAACAGCGGCAAATAATATTCAATGCCGCCGGGCGTGATGCCTTTACTGACATCCAGATAAAAATGGTTTTTGGGCGAAGTTTCCGGGAAAGCATCCCTGAAGGCCTGGCGAAAATGCTTGATGGACTCATCGGTAAGCGGAAACTCCCGTGCCGGGAATAACTGAATCTGATCGATTTTTTCCAATGATCGCTGCGTTTCAGGATCGAACGTGCGGATGGACTCAACTTCCTCATCGAATAATTCAATTCGATACGGCACTTTACTGCCCATCGGGAACAAATCGACTATCGACCCCCTGACCGCAAATTCGCCGTGCTGGTAGACCTGCGAAACGCAATGATAGCCGACGCTTTCCAGCTTGAGGCGATTGAGTTCCAGGTTAAAATCATCGCCGACTTTAACCGCAAAACTGTTGGCCAAGACGTGCTCACGGGGCGCCAGCCGGTGCATCAGCGTAGTCACCGAAACCACCAGCGCGCCGCGTTTCACCTGCGGCAGCAAAGCCAGCGTTTTCAGACGTTCCGAGATAATTTCAGGCAGCGGCGAGAAAACATCGTAAGGCAAGGTTTCCCAATCGGGAAAATGCAAGATAGGATGCTCGTTTTGCAAGAAGAATGACAGCTCATGCTCAAGCCGCAATGCAGTCTGATTATCCGGCGTAACAATAACAAACAGACGATCTTCATTTTTAATGGCGGAAGCCAACGCCAACGAATCACCGCAGCCGGTTAAACCCGTCCAGATCAGTGTTTGATCTTGTTTTTGCGGGATTTTAGGGGAGAAAATTAAATTGTTAGCCATCAAAAAATCTTATATCTCGTTCCCATGTGCAGCATCACTGCCATTAAATTAAACCGTCATGCGGGACAACCCATGCCGGTATGACGCAATTTTTTCTTGCCTAAAGCAGCGGCCATCTGTAGTTAAAGCGCAGCCTGCCCGTATCGACTGAAATCATGTCAGTATTATAGACGCATAAATCCAAAATTACTGAGGAGGATGGGGTTGCAGCACAAGGCATAAATAAACCTGTCCGCAACGTTCTGCTTAAAACCTTTTATCGTTCCCACACTTCCAGTACTGTGAAAGTATTATCGCTCTTAATACCTTATAAAATACGACGCTTCGGCAGCCCTGTACGAACAGTTATTGCCTTAGCTATAAGTTGGTTTGACGCGCCATGAACGTAACTTAAGTTTTAATAACTGATGTTACGCACGGACATGATAAAAAAGCGTCGTCCACGAAAAGCACGAAAATAGTTAAAACACATCGTTCCGAGGCTCCGGGCTCACGTTATACAACAAGTCTGTTCAAGATCGCCATTTGGGATGAATGCCTGAATGACTCGGATGTAGGCCGGAATAAGCCCGCCCGGCGTCAGCCAGGGTGGGCGTTTCCGGCACAATCGGAGTGCCGGAAAAGCTTCCGCTCCTGCTCACGCCCCTTACCTACATCCATGTAGGCAAC
>JBAQYH010000881.1:0-7711 GCA_049299935.1 Methylobacter sp.
ATATTATGCTCCGCCCCCATCAATTCATCACGACTAAAGCCGCTAATTTCAACAAATGCGTCATTGACATAAGTAATACGCCCCATTAAATCGGTTCTTGAAACCAGGATGATACCTTTTTTCAGAATGACTTCATTATTAGTTAACGGCATATTAATCTTCACGCGACGCTACCTCTTAAAATCTCACAAACCATGCAAAATATATTAAAATCATTAACTTTCATCCTGGTCCAATTCCTCTAACTTCAGCAATTTGTCTACATCGAGCAACATCACCATGCGTTCATTAACCGATACCAACCCGTTGATGAATTCGTTACTTACTTTAGCACCAAAATCAGGAGCACTTTGAATTTCAGTTTTATCGACATTAATTACATCAGAGACCGAATCGACAACAACCCCCATTATGCGTGTCCTATTGCTATCGCCGGTTTGCAACACCACAACGACCGTTAACGGTGTATATTCAGCTTTACTCAAATTAAACCTTTCCCTCAAATCGAGAATCGGCACAATGGAACCGCGTAAATTAACAACACCTTTTTCATAACAGGGAACATTGGGGATTCTGGAAACGGGCTCCCAGCTTCGTATTTCCTGTACTCGAAGAATATCAACCCCATATTCCTCTTTTCCTAACGCAAAACTCAGATATTGCACTGCGTTATCCAGGTTTTTACTGTAGTGATATTGGTCAGTATCTTTATTTTCAGCTTCTTGTGCCATATCTGCTTCTATGTGTTGTGCTTTTATCTATGTATTAGCGAATTGAAAAACGCACCAAACCTGGAACATCAAGAATCAGCGCAACAGAACCATCACCCAAAATAGTCGCACCCGAAACGCCTTCTACCCGCCGGTAATTTGCTTCCAATGATTTAATAACAACCTGTTGTTGACCCAATAACTCATCTACGAGTAAACAACACAGCTCACCCTGCCCTTCGACAACCACAAGAACACCTTCTTTTGACTTCGTCGGATTGCCCGAATGAACATTAAAAATTCTGCGCATTCTGATAACAGGCAAATATTCATTACGCAGGCGGAAAGTTTCTCCCTTGCCTGCGACTTTATTCAGCATTCTTTCCGTAATGTTAATTGATTCAATAATAGAAACTAACGGCACAATGTAGGTCTCATCGCCCACTGCAACTGATTGGCCGTCAAGAATGGCCAGCGTTAACGGCAGGTGGATTGCGATAGTCGTTCCCTTACCCAATTCTGAAATAATTTCTATATTACCGCCCAATGACTGGATGTTTCTTCTAACAACATCCATACCCACACCGCGACCGGAAATATCAGTGAGCTGTTCAGCCGTAGAAAAACCCGGCATAAAGATTAGTTCAAATATCTGTTTTTCGGTAAGGAGGTTGTTTTCTTCAATCAATCCTTTTTCTATCGCCTTAGCCAGCAATTTATCTTTATCCAATCCTCGGCCATCATCGATAATTTCTATGACAATGTGCCCTCCACGGTGATACGCCTTCAGCTCTATGGTTCCTGTTTCCGGCTTACCTGCCGCAACCCTGTCCGCAGGCATTTCTATACCGTGATCCAGACTGTTCCTAATCAAATGAACCAACGGATCATTAATCAGCTCAACAACGGCCTTATCAACTTCGGTATTTTCCCCGACCAGTTTCAGTACAATTTTTTTATCTAATTTGCTGCTGATATCATGCACTAAACGCGGGAATCGGCTAAAAACAAAGCTAATAGGCAGCATCCGAATATTCATGACGCTTTGTTGAAGATCCCGAGTATGCCGCTCTAACTGAGCAAGTCCTCTTTTAAGTTGACCAACCTTGTCCATGCTAAAGTTTTCACCGACCAAACCCAGCATGGATTGTGTAATCACAACTTCGCCAACCATATTGATTAAAGTATCAATCTTGTCAGTATCTACCCGAATCGAACTGGCTTTTGCCGTGGTTTTTGCAGCGTCATTGTCAGAATCTTGAGGATCGGCTTTTTTAGATTCTGTAGCCACTTTTGCAGGTTTGGCTTCAACGGGTTTTGGAGCGGGGGTATTAGGTGTGATTACTGCGGCGGGTTCAGGATCGTCTTTTTTAACAACGGGGGCGGGTTTTACGGCTTTGGCAAGCGGTTGAATTTCCATTTCACAGTCGCCTTCAACCCAATTAAATATTTCCCTGATTTCATCACCGGCAATATCCCCGACAACTTTCAAATCCCAAGAAATATTGCATTCCTCTGGATCTATTTCATAAAAACCAGGAACGTCCTGAATATTAACGATGGTGGTTAATTCGCCCAGCTCATTCAATTCTCGAAAGAGTCTTACCGGATCATTGCCGGTTTTAAGCAAATCCAAATAAGGGCAAAAAGCTATTTTCCAGCCCTGTTCCTGTACTTCGACGGGTTCTTCTTCAGCAATATCAGGAACAATATCGACAGTAACCTCGTCACGTGCTGATTCATGCTCAACGGGAGGAGCTAACGCTTCCGGCATCGAACCACCATTGAGTACAACTTCCAAAGCTGTTTTGTGCTTTGCTACACTGGCATTATTAACTTCCTGCTCATTCTGTATTGCAGTTAACATCTCCCTGAGACAATCAACAGATCCAAGCAAAACATCTACTGCTGGTTGGGTTACCTTCCTACGCCCATCCCGCATTTCATCAAGCAGGGTTTCCATAATATGGGTGTAATCAGCAACAACGGTAAAACCGAAAGTTCCACTGCCGCCCTTTATCGAATGCGCCCCCCTGAAAATGGTATTGATTATTTCTGAATCAATATCCCCCATATCGAGAGTTAACAATCCTGACTCCATTGCTTCCAGACCTTCAAAACACTCTTCAAAGAAGACCTGATGGAATTGTGACATATCAATAGACATAGACTTACCTGTGTGCGCCTAAATTCATTTAAACAAGATTAACAATTAACCCAAAAACATTCTTTTATTGATCCTTGGCCAGATAAACACGTAATCCATTCATCTAAACATTCAGAATAAAACCGCATGGGACTGGTATATATCGATAGGCATAGACTTTCTTGCATGCGCTTAACACACTTAGGCACGATAGCATCAACTAACCCAAAACTTTTAATAAGGTTTTTAATAATTGATCAGGATTGAAAGGTTTAACCATCCATCCCGTTGCGCCGGCTGCTTTTCCTTCTTGTTTTTTTTCAATTCCTGACTCAGTCGTCAGCATCAGCATGGGAATAAATTTATAATCTGGGAGTGCTCGCAAATCTCTAATTAAAGTGATCCCGTCTTTATTTGGCATATTGACATCGGTTACTACACAATCAAACTTCCTTGCCTGCGCTTTTTCTAAAGCATCAACTCCATCCACCGCTTCTTCGACATCGTATCCAGCAGCTCTTAGAGTAAATGAAACCATTTTCCTCATTGAAGCTGAATCGTCAACTGCAAGAATACTTGCCATTGTTTTCTCCATTAATCTCTAATTTTCAAAGCAAAACCCTATGCGAATATACAGCACCCTACGTTCAATTCCTTAAAGTATAGTCCAATTATTTTGCTGCATCGCACTTCTAATCTAGAAACAAATTTATATTTCTGTATTTTCATTGTAGCAAACAAAAAAACACCCCACTAGAGAAAATCCCTAGTAGGGTATATTTGGTGCCGATGGCCGGATTTGAACCGGCACAACTTTCGTTACCACCCCCTCAAGATGGCGTGTCTACCAATTTCACCACATCGGCTAAAACATGATCGTAAAAAATACTAATTAATGCACACTATTTTAATTATTTTCTATAGCGTTTTTACTTATGTCATCAACAGTATTCGTTACTTTTTTTCAACTGCCGGCTCAGCCCCTGAAGCAGCAGGAGCCGCAACTGGCACTTCTTCAGATTTAAGGTCAGGCGCAGAGGAATTAGTGTCCGCACCTTTTGCACCGCCAACATCAGGAATACCAAGCGCATCCTGTTCAGTCTTGGGGGCATTCATTAAATCATAAGCAGCACCTTGCTTACCATTTAACACTGCAAGTCCCAAACTGGTCATAAAAAACAAAGTCGCCAGGATTGCTGTAGCTCGAGACAAGAATGACGCCGCTCCCTGAGCTCCAAAAACAGAGCCTGAAGAACCCGTACCAAAAGCTGCGCCCGCATCAGCTCCCTTGCCTTGTTGCATTAAAACTAATCCAACAACCCCTAAACCCAACAGCACATGAACAACAATAATTACCTGATACATAATAAAGTTTAAACTACTCTAAATTGAATGATAAATCTTTAAAAAGGATTCCGCATCCAACGAAGCCCCACCAATTAAACCACCGTCAATATCCGGCATCGCAAACAAGCCTTTTGCATTTTCCGGCTTGGCACTACCGCCATATAATATTTGTATTTTATCGGCAATAGTCTGATCTTTAGCAGCGATGTATTGCCTTATGTAGCGATGAACTTCCTGAGCTTGTTCATCAGTTGCCGTTTTTCCTGTTCCTATAGCCCAAACAGGCTCATAAGCAATCACTGCCGCATCAAAAGCAGCTATGCCGGCTAAATTAATAACAGCATCCAGCTGAGTGTTAATCACAGCAAAGGTCTGATCTTGTTCACGTTGTTCCAGCGTTTCGCCGACGCACAGAATCGGAATAATGTTTTGCTCTTGCGCCTGACAAAAACGCGCAGCTACCGATTTATCGGTATCGCCATAATAACTGCGTCTTTCAGAGTGCCCTACAAGAGCATACTTGCAATTGAATTCAGTTAGCATCGTCGCTGAAACTTCACCGGTATAAGCACCTGAGGACTTATCCGCAACGTTTTGCGCACCCACTGCCAATGCGGTATCTTTAACTAATTCGCTTACTCTGGGCAGATGAACATAAGGCACACATACTGCGATATCAGCACTATTTCCGCTTAACCCGGCAATGATGCCTTTTGCAAGCGACTCAGCGCTGGCAAGAGTTCCATTCATCTTCCAATTTCCTACAACTAGAGACCGACGCATCACCACTCCTCACATAGAATCAAACCATCTATAATATCCATTAATAGCCTCTAATTCAAGCTCCCATTGCTTTCTTAACATCATCAGCTATTTGATGCGCGTAATTTTTAACCAAGTCTTCCTGCTGCCCCTCAACCATTACGCGAATCAACGGCTCTGTTCCCGAAGCCCTTAGCAATATCCGGCCACTATCCCCCAGTTTTTTCTCGATGGCTTTCACGGTTTTTTGTATATTTTCATCTTTATCCGGATTTATTTTCTTGTTAGTTTTAACGTTCACCAAAACTTGAGGGTACTTTTGCATCCCGGATTTCAATTCATGCAAATTCTTACCACTACTTTGCATTTCCGCCATGATCTGTAAGGCGGCAATAATACCGTCCCCTGTTGTTGTTTTATCCAGGCAAATGATATGACCGGAATTTTCGCCGCCTAAAATCCCTTTATGCTCTGTCAACATTTCCATGACGTACCGATCACCGACATTCGCCCTAAGCAGATCGACCCCCAATTTTTTTAAGCCATGCTCCATGCCCAGATTCGTCATTAACGTCCCCACAACTGGTCCAGTCATTAACCCTTCCGCCAGTCTTGCTTTGGCAATGATATAAATCAGCTCATCGCCATCAACGATTTCACCTTTATGGTCGACCATCACCAATCGATCGCCGTCGCCATCCAGAGCAATACCGAAATCCGCACGATACGCCAAAACCGTTGCCGCCAGCTTCTCCGGCTTGGTTGCGCCGCATTCATCATTGATATTAAGACCGTCCGGCTCAGCACCTATCGTAACAACTTCCGCCCCCACCTCACTGAACACATGCGGAGCTATGTGATAAGTTGCCCCATGAGCACAATCAACTATGATTCTCATGCCGCTAAAGTCAAGTCGAGTCGGCACAGTGGATTTACAAAATTCAATATACCGACCTGCCGCATCAACTAACCGTTTCGCCTTACCCAATTTTGACGACTCCACTGTAGTCATTGCCGAATCAATCTGCCGTTCTATTTTCCGTTCAATTTCATCCGGTAATTTTGTTCCCTGCACCGAAAAAAACTTTATCCCATTATCATAATAAGGGTTGTGAGAAGCGCTAATAACAATGCCTGCTTGCGCCCTTAGAGTTCGAGTCAAATAGGCTATACCCGGTGTTGGCATAGGGCCCAGCAAACGGGTATCGACCCCCGCCGCAGTCAACCCTGCTTCCAATGCAGATTCGAACATATATCCCGAAATACGCGTATCTTTACCGACCAGGACAAAGCCATGCCCTTCGTTTGCAAACACTCGCCCTGCCGCCCAACCCAACTTTAAAAAGAAATCAGCCGTTATCGGATGCTCCCCCACCTTTCCTCTGATGCCGTCAGTCCCAAAATATTTTTTTGTCATGATTCTAAAACCTGCAATAGGATAAAAGACTAAATATAAAATCTACTATTTGCGCCTTTAGCCTTTATAAATTACATAAAAAAAGGAGAGGCATTACGCCTCTCCTTTAGTGTCAACTCAGGAAGTTATCAGCTTTGCTCCGCAGTCCCGCCAATTGATTTCTCATTTTTCACATCCCCTTTATTCTTAGCGTCATCCGTTACAACATCACCATGAGAAGGCGGCTTATCATCCCAACCTTGGGGATCTCTTACCGGCTTACGAGCCATCAAATCCTCAATTTGATATTTGTCGATGGTCTCATACTTCATTAACGCGTCCGCCATAGCATGCAAAATATCCATGTTTTCTTTCAGGATTGTTTCGGCACGCTCATAGTTCCGGTCAATGAAAGAACGAATCTCTTCATCAATGGTATGGGAAGTCTCTTCGGCAACTGTTTTATGTTGCGTCACCGAACGCCCCAAAAACACTTCGCCTTCTTCTTCACTGTATGACAACGGTCCTAGACGCTGAGAAAAACCCCATTTAGTCACCATGTTTCTAGCCAACTCAGTGGCTCGTTCAATATCGTTGGAAGCACCGGTACTTACCTGCTCCGGCCCAAAAACCACTTCCTCGGCGATACGGCCGCCATATAAACTGGAAATCATACTGTCCAATTTTTGCTTGCTGGCGCTGTACTGATCCCGTTCAGGCAGAAACATGGTAATACCCAGCGCACGGCCTCTGGGCATAATACTAACCTTATAGACAGGATCATGCTCAGGGACCAACCTGCCGACAATGGCATGACCAGCTTCATGATAAGCGGTCATTTTCTTTTCTTTCTCATTCATGACCATAGAGGTTCTTTCAACGCCCATGATCAATTTATCCTTGGCTTTTTCCAGATCCGCCATATTAACCACGCGCTTATTCATCCTCGCGGCAAATAAAGCGGCTTCATTGATCAAATTAGCCAAATCGGCCCCTGAAAAGCCCGGCGTACCTTGCGCTATATATTTAACCTCAACATCATCAGCTATCGGCACTTTTTTGACATGTACGTTAAGAATCTGCTCACGCCCCCTGACATCAGGCAAACCTACCGTTACCTGGCGATCAAATCGACCTGGACGCAATAAAGCCTTATCCAGTACATCGGGACGGTTTGTGGCCGCAATGACGAGAATGCCCTCGTTACCCTCAAAGCCGTCCATTTCAACCAGCAATTGGTTTAGCGTCTGCTCGCGCTCATCGTTGCCACCGCCCAAACCGGCACCGCGCTGACGACCGACCGCATCAATTTCGTCAATAAAAATAATGCAGGGGGCATGCTTTTTGGCT
>JBAQYH010000882.1:0-4294 GCA_049299935.1 Methylobacter sp.
CCACTGCCAACAGCTCCGCCAGATCAAGCGTACCCATTTCGGCAAAATTGATGGGCATTCTTTCATACAACGCTGTCGTTATTTCGCGAGTACCGTCCAACTTGAAATGCCAAAGGTCACGGTCTTCGATATGCAATAGGATTTTAGGCAGTTTCAGATCGTGAAAAAAATACTGCCAGGTTAAGACGCAACCGCTCCGCGACATATCGAAATTGATCGACAGGTTTTCGGGAATCGACTGCACCTTAAAAAAGTTATCGCATTGTTCCATGGCGGTCATGTGGTGATCGATCAATATGATCCGGCCCGCTTTCGCGGAGGCATCGACCAATTGCTGGGGCGAATAGGAAAAATCCAAGATATAGAGTATTGCTCCCGGCTCAAAATCGGGAAATGAGTCACCGTAGCGAGCCGGAATATAGCGGACTTGGTCGCCCAACTTGCAAAATGCGCTCCATGCTGCGCCTAAACCATCCAGGCAATCGGCGTGATAAATAACTAAGGTTTCTTTGATTTCTGACATGTTTTTTAAAATCCCTGCGTGCTGAATGGGTCGATTATTTAATCGGCATTCTACACGACCCCAACGCTAATCATAAGGTACTCCCTGATTTTTCCGGCATCAACACTGAAGACCGGGCGATAGCGGAACGGATTTATAATTTAACGAGTCTGCGCCAAAACGCGCATGAGGAAATTTACTTTGGACAACCCGGCAGGTTGTAAATAGGATGTCGCTTGCTTTGCATTGTCACTGCATATCCAAGCGAAAGGCGTTCAAGCTTTTGCTATGCAAGACACAGAGGAAATTTAACTTAATATCGGTTTAACCGGGTTTACTTGCATTACCGTCATTATTCAATGGAGATAATGCCTCATTACGGCTCAGCGGTGTAATTTCTACAGACCCCAACCCTTGAATACCGAGTTTTTTCGCAGCGGCATAGGATAGATCCATGTCTCTTTTTCCGTGAAACGCCCCTCGGTCATTGATGCGAACCACAACGCTGCGGTGATTTTTCAGGTTAGTGACCTTGGCGTAAGATAAAAGAGGTAACGTTTTGTGTGCGGCAGTCATCGCATACATGTCATAGGTTTGACCGCTGGCAGTTTTTTTGCCGTGAAACTTGGGACCGTACCATGAAACCGTGCTTCGATGATTATCCGGCTGATGTTTCGTTTTAGAGGCCTTTAAGACGGAATGTTTGGAAACCTTATTAGCCGTGTGATGCCCGGCCGCTTCGGCTGTTTGAATTGGGTTAACAAAATAACTGCATATAAAAAAAACAGGAACTGCTAGCATGATTTTATTCATAGGGTAGAGCCTTTTTTATTTAAATCTGGGGCAATCTTAACTTAAGAAGTCTTAAGCCCAGCTTAAACACACAAAATCAATGCCTTCCATTCGACTACGCTCATGACAGGATTAAAACCACACCACTGTATGAGGAACTTAATCGCATCCCAATGCCCTGACAGTACCTACGCCCTCCCCTCCTTCCGGACTGTGCGCACATTTCCGGCATAAGGCTCTCCAGCCGAGCCTGGATTGACAAACCCATAGAAAAAATCAGCATTTGACATAAACCGGCTCAGATGCTTTGATCATCCCAAGCTCGATCACAACAGGACTAAAACCATGCTTGACCATTTACGCTTATTAGGCCGTTACAACCAATGGATGAACGACAAGCTCTACAATACCGCAGCCCAATTGCCTGCCGACGAGCTTGCCAGGGATCGCGGCGCGTTTTTCGGCTCGCTGCTGGGTACCTTGAACCACATCATGGTAGCCGATATTATCTGGCTGCAACGCTTTTCCGAGCATCCCTCGCAACATCCCGCGCTGGATCGGATTCGCGCGATGCCCAAGCCGCAAGCCCTGGCGCAGACCCTGCTCAATGACTTTACAGCATTAAGCGCGGAACGCCGGAACTTGGACGCCACGATCATAAGCTGGTGCGAACAACTCGACGCGGCCGACCTGAACCATAAACTCGCGTATCGCAATATAAAAGGCGAAGCGGCAGTCAAAAACTTCGGCAGCCTGATGCTGCATTTCTTTAACCACCAGACTCACCACAGAGGCCAGGCGACCACCTTGCTGTCGCAACAGGGATTGGATGTCGGCGTCACCGATTTGGTGACGCTAATAATGTCGGACTAGATTTGCTAAAGGCCGGTATTTTCTTTGTCAGCCAGTTTGCGGCTTAATATTGCAATACCGCCGATCACCAACACCACCACGGCTATCAGCATATACAAATACCGCTTCCAATGCGTTTTTTCTTCTTCAGCGCCGACGACGAACGGCAAATGGGTATCCAGTTTTTCGCCGTCATGAACGATAGTCACATGCGCAAGATAATCGCCGGCGCCATATTTGGAAAAATCGATATCCGCTTTAACCGATCCGGTTTTAGTCTTTTGCGGTTCCAGATAAAAAATGCGCGTTCCTTCGGGTTCTTTAGTCACTTCAAATTCAATTGAGATATCCCTGAGTTTTTTGCCTTCATAATCGAAAATCAGATTAGTCAGCCCCACATTGGGAATAAAGCGGCAAAACCCCTCGCTTTGGGTAAAGGTCGGCGTATAAGCGGTAAAGTGGATTTTTTCGGTACCGACTCTGATACGGCAAACATCAATCTCATCAAGCGCCCCTCTGTGGCTGTAGCTGGGCGCGGAAAACGACAGGCTTAAAAACAATACCGATAAAACAGTCCAAAACCGGGATACTTTAGTTGCCGAACGTTTGCTGTTTTTATTTTTAGGATTATTGGGCAAAGTTGATAGCAGATGTGTTTGCATGTCTAAATCTCTCTTTTGACTGGCCGGAAGATAGCGTAAAAGCAACGCGGTGATTAAAAGCTAACGTAAGCGAAAGACTACATTAAACTTTATTAAAGGATATATCGTCAAACCTTGGTAATAACCCGTATGGAGTGCAACGGAATGCTGAGGACACGCGCCACGCCCCCATATTACGGGCTACTTACTGCTTTAAAGCAAATCCACCGGCGTAAAACTCTGCCGTTTATGAATCACCGCAAGAATCTCGACCGAGTTGTTTTTGATCTCATAAATAATCCGGTAGGAATACAACCCTAATTCGCGGACAGACTCGTCATTCAGTTCCGGCACTTTGCGCCCCTGATAGGGAAGTTCATCGAGTCCGACCGTTTTTCGCACCATCGCGTCGCTGACTCGTTTGGCGTAGAGATGTGAACATGGGCGATATAATCATGAATATGGCGAAGCTGTGCCAGGGCATGATCCGTCCATTTCACCATACTTGAATATCTCTGAGCGCCTCTTCTGCCGATAGCGTTTTGCCTTGGGCGGCATCCTGTTGTCCGCGCCGGATGTTTTCCAACACATAGAGCCGGTGCATGATCTCTTCCATATCGGCGTCTTCCGGGAGCCGGGCGATAGTGTTCAGGGCTTCTTGTTTAACTGCTTGCATGAGAATGTCCTCATTGTGTTGGTTAAATGGCGACACCCATCAGGCGCTATGTCAGCAGAATACGTCGCTGATGAAACGCCTCCGCCATCGGCTCATTGGTAATCGTCATTATCGCGGCATCAGGCAGCTTTTGAGCTATCAAACGCAGCATTTTCATTTCGCAGGAGGAATCAAGCGAGTCCATCGACTCTTGCAGCAAAATCCATTTGGGTTGCTGCAACAACAACCGAACCACACCCAGACGCTGTTGTTGTTCGCGGGAAAGCGCGCCGGCCCAATTATCTTCGTGGTCGAGTTGCTCCTGCAAATCATCCAAATTTACCAGTTCAAGCGCCTCTGCAATCGCAGACTCGGTATATTCAGCATGGGTAGACGGATAACAGATTGCCGCCCGCAAGGTTCCGGTGGGCAAATAAGGCCGCGGCGGCATAAAAAACACCGGATCGCTCGGTAACTCAATAGCCCCCTCGCCCCACGGCCAGAGACCGACGATCGCTTTGAACAATTTTGAGCCGGTAAAGGCGTTGCCGGTAATCAGTACGCGTTCTCCCGGCCTGATTTCTTCATTCAACGCCGATACGCACACTATGCCGTCAAGCCTGATAATACAAAGCTCATTAAGACGCAAAACATCCTGTTCGGTTTTTTCCAGATGAATTCGATGCGGATCATGACGGACAATTTCCTGCTCTAACTTGTCTAATCCATTAACCAATCCCAATACCCGCTCAACCGAAGCCCGCCATTCGGCGACCTTGGCCATATTATCCACCGGCCAGGACAACGCTCCGGCCGTTTGCTGGAATGCCTGGGCCGATTGCATCAAGGCGC
>JBAQYH010000883.1:0-3680 GCA_049299935.1 Methylobacter sp.
GACATGGTGATCGGGCTACGGGTCAGCGAAGAGGTCGAACGTGAAGGGCTTGATGTTTCCGAGCATGGGGAAACCGCTTATCACATTTAATTAAATGCTGGGTTTTCCTCAACGGTAAGCCGTTTTCAAAAAAACGGGCGCTGCATAAGCGCCCGTTTTTGCGTTTGTAAGGAAAGATAGCAACGAGGAAAAACAGGTCGATTTGGTATTTTTATCCGGTCTGTTAATTGTATGTTGATTGATAATTCACTATGATTGCAGCCGATATTGCCAACACTTTTTGCTATCTAACTGAGAGAGAACATGAAATTAATAACAGCGATCATTAAACCGTTCAAATTAGATGATGTCCGAGAAGCATTATCTGAAATTGGCGTTGCAGGCGTCACTGCAACAGAAGTAAAAGGCTTCGGCCGGCAGAAAGGTCACACCGAGTTGTATCGGGGGGCCGAGTATGTGGTCGATTTTTTGCCTAAAGTTAAATTGGAAATCGCTGTCGCGGATAATGTGCTGGATAAAGCCGTAGAAACGATTGTTAATGCGGCCAATACCGGAAAAATCGGCGATGGGAAAATATTCGTATCCAATTTGGAACAGGTTATTCGTATAAGAACCGGTGAAACCGGAGAAGATGCCATCTAAGGTACAAGGAAAAAAATGTTGTTGAAAATAATAAATAGAAGGCTGTTTTTAGGCCTCATAATGTTTCCCGGTCTGGCTGTTGCGGATCAATTAAACCAGGCCAATACAGCCTGGATTTTAACTTCGACGGCCCTGGTGTTGTTTATGACGATACCGGGCCTGTCGTTATTTTATGCCGGATTGGTGAGAAGCAAGAACGTGCTGTCGGTATTAATGCAGTGCTTTGCGATTACCTGTCTGGTGTCCATTCTTTGGCTGGCCGGTGTGTACAGTTTTATTTTCGCCGACGGCGGAGAGTGGCAAAAACTGATCGGCGGCGCATCTAAAGCATTTCTGCCGGACATAGGTGTGGCGTCGTTAACAGGCGATATTCCTGAAACAGTCTTTTTTATGTTTCAGATGACCTTCGCGATTATTACCCCGGCGCTGATCGTCGGCGGTTTTGCCGAGCGGATGAAATTCTCGGCGATGCTGTGGTTTAGCGGTTTATGGTTAATCATGGTTTATCTGCCGGTGTGTCACTGGATGTGGGGCAAAGGCTGGTTGGCCGACTTGGGCGCGATGGATTTTGCCGGCGGTATCGTCATCCACGTCAATGCCGGTGTGGCAGCGTTGGTGGCCGCGTTGGTATTGGGTAAAAGAAGGGGCTTCCCCAACACGGCAATGCCGCCGCATAACATGACCATGGTGGTGACCGGCGCAGGCATGCTGTGGGTCGGTTGGTTCGGATTTAATGCCGGTAGCGCGTTAACCGCAGACGGGCGCGCCGGGATGGCGATGCTGGTGACCCATATCGGTGCGGCATCGGGGGCTTTAACCTGGATGTTTATAGAATGGAAGCGTTTTAGCAAGCCCAGCGTGCTGGGCATCGTGACCGGCATGGTTGCAGGCTTGGGCACCATCACTCCCGCATCGGGGTTTGTCGGCCCGTTCGGTGCGCTGGTGATCGGCATTACCGCCGGTGTCGTCTGCTTTTACGCGACGCAATACGTCAAACGCGTCCTTAAAATCGATGATTCGTTGGACGTATTTTCCGTTCATGGCGTAGGCGGCGTAACCGGTTCATTGTTGACCGGTGTTTTCGCGGCAAGCAGCCTGGGCGGCCTCGGTTTGGCTGAGGGCGTTTCCATCATGGACCAGGTCGGCGTTCAGGCCTTGGCGATTGTGGTAACTGCGGCCTGGAGTGCATTGTTCAGTTATCTGATCCTGAAATGTTTGGATAAATTCATAGGCCTGCGGGTGACTTCCGATGAAGAAGTACAAGGCCTTGATACCGTGCTGCATGAAGAGACCGGATATCTTGATTTATAGATTTGGCCGATAGCAACCTGAAAGGCGGCTCCTCAGTAATATGGGGGCCGCCTTTTTTGTTTATAATGGCAATAAGTTAAAGCATTGGAACAGCGGGATTTATGAAAGTTCGAGACATAGCATCTAAAATCAAAATAGCTGTTTTTATAGCCGGTGGTCTTCTCGCTATCTATGCCGCGCTGGGCTTTTATGTGTTGCCGATGTTGGTCGAGTCGAAACTGCCGACACTCATCCAGCAGCAAACCGGCAGGAAATCATCTGTTGCAACGGTCCGGTTCGATCCCTTTTCCCTACGCTTAAGCCTGCAAGGATTTGAACTTCAAGAGCCGGGCGGCCAGTTGTTTTCCCGCTTTGACGAGTTTTATATCGACATTGATGGGCTGCAATCCATCGGTCAGGCGGAGCTGGTTGTTGATAAGGTGTTGTTGAGCAAGCCGGTCGTTCGCATCGCCAAAGATAAAGACGGGGCATTCAATTTTAAAGACCTGCTTAAGGATAGCAACGAAGCCGAACAGGAGGGCGGTAAGGTTTTCCCGGTAAACATTGCAAAGCTGTCGATAGCCGGAGGGAAGCTGGATTGGGAAGATGCGCATTTAAACAGTCCCGAAAAGGAGACTGTTTATCCGATTAATCTCGTTATTGAAAATTTTACGACCCAAGCGGACACCCCCTCCAGCTTCGGTTTAACCCTGGAATTGAATTCAGGCGGCAAGCTGGATTGGCAGGGCGTTATCGGCCTTAATCCGCTGTCTTCATCCGGGCATATCAAGCTGGACAACGTGCAGCTGCCGAGAATCCGGGCGCTGGTCTTGCAGGATTGGGTGCCGCTCGATTTGCAAGGCTACGAGCTGCTGGAGGCCGATTACAAGGCCGATTATGTCGACAGTAAATTCAACGTTGGCGTCAGCCAGGGCAAGTTTGAACTGCGCGATTTTCAGCTTGCCGAGTCGGGCCAGGATAAAGCGCTGGCTAAAATATCCGGTTTTTCCGTCAACGGAATCGGTTTTAATCTTGAAAAGCATGAGCTGACAATCGAATCGGTCTCCGCAAATGATGCCGAGGTAAAGGCATGGCTAAGTGCCGAAGGCGTTTTAAATTATCAGGCCTTGGTGCCGGCTGCCAACGCCGGGGCAACGCCCGCCGAGCCGGAACCGGCGCCGTGGAGCATTAGGATCGACAACATCGCGCTGAATAATTCCGGGCTTACTTTTGAAGACCGGACCCTGAAAAAGCCGGTCACCCTGACCGTCAAGCCGATCAATCTTAAGCTGACAAATTTCAGCAATACAGCCGGTGCGAGCCTGCCTTTTCAGCTCGATGCCTCGATTAATGAAACCGGCTCGATAAAGCTGGACGGCAACGCCGTTGTCGAACCTTTATCCGCGCAGATAGCCGTTGATGTTAAAGATATTGCGCTGGAAAACTTTCAGGCTTATGTCGATAAATTTGCACGGCTGGATGTCATCGATGGGAAGTTGTCTGTCGACGGCAAGGTCCTGGTTGCTAAATCAGCAGAGGATAAACTGGATGTTAAGTTCACCGGAAATACCCAAATCGCCGATTTGATAACCCGCGATCAGTTGAAGAACAAGGACTTCGTAAAATGGGAGAATTTAGCGCTGAACGGCATGGATGTCGATTTGCCGGCCAATCGTTACAGCGCTGAAACACTGATCATTAACAAACCTTATGCCAGAGTCGTCATCAAAAAAGACAAAACCGTTAAC
>JBAQYH010000884.1:0-1582 GCA_049299935.1 Methylobacter sp.
TCGTGCTTTTCGTGTCTTTCGTGGACGATTTTGTTATTGGAAATCAACTCAGTCTTCGCCCAACTGGGTTAGCAATTCGGCCTGATGTTCGCTGATCAGGGGTTGTAGAACCTGCTCCAGCCCCCCCTGCATGATGTCATCCAGTTTATATAAGGTCAGGTTGATACGATGATCGGTTAATCGTCCTTGCGGGTAGTTGTAGGTGCGGATGCGTTCGGAACGGTCGCCGCTGCCGACTTGCAGTTTGCGGGTGGCGGATTGCTCCGCATGGTGTTTTTCCTGTTCGGCGGACAACAATCGCGAGGCCAATAAGGACATGGCCCTGGCGCGATTTTTATGTTGCGAGCGCTCGTCCTGGCATTCGACGATGACGCCGGTCGGGATGTGGGTGATGCGGATCGCCGATTCCGTTTTGTTGATGTGCTGGCCGCCGGCGCCTGATGAACGGTAGGTATCGACTTTAAGGTCGGCGGGGTTGATGTCGATGGCGTCGACTTCGTCGACTTCAGGCATGATCGCAACAGTGCAGGCCGAGGTGTGGATGCGGCCTTGCGATTCGGTTTCGGGTACGCGTTGCACCCGGTGCGCGCCGGATTCGAATTTTAACTGGGAATAAACGTCCTTGCCGGTAACGCGCAGGATGACTTCTTTATAACCGCCGTGGTCGCCGGGGCTTTCGCTGATCATTTCGGTTTGCCAGCCCTTGCGCTCGGCATAGCGCTGATACATGCGGGCAAGATCGCCGGAGAAAATCGCCGCTTCATCGCCGCCGGTTCCGGCGCGTACTTCTATAAAAATGTTGCGGTTATCGTTGGGATCTTTGGGCAGTAACAACACTTGTAATTCATGCTCGATGGCTTCCAGCTGGTTTTGGGCGTCGCTGACTTCTTCTTTGGCCATTTCCCTGAGTTCCGGGTCGCTGTCATTGGCCATTTCCTTGGCTGAAGCCAGGTTTTCCAAGGTTTGTTGATAACGCTTGTAGCAGTCGACCAGCGGGTTGATCTGGGCGTATTCCTGGCTCAGGGAACGGAATTTGTTTTGATTGCCTTGTACTTCGGGCTCCGAAAGTAAGGCGGCAATTTCGTCATAGCGTTCGCACAGATTTTCGAGTTTGTGTTGTATGGATGGTTTCATTATTACTGTTCAGCAGTTAGAGAAAAAGAACACGGATGACACGGATTTGACGGATAAGCACGGATAAAGTGGAGCTTTTTCATATAAATATTACAGGTAAACGTTTTGTAAAGAAAATCGGTAACTATAGGGGAACGGAATGCGGATGCTAAAAAGCAGGCGCTTTTAGGTGAAGCGAATTTAATTGATAAGCCCGGATAAAAAATCCGTGTAAATCAGTCCGATCCGTATCATCTGTGTTCCATTATTTATATTGGATAGTTACATTTCATTGGGCGTCGGTTAATTTGAAAATTTCGCGGGCGGCGGCAATCAAATCGTGGCGTTCGTTTTCGGCGGCGGCCCTGATTTGGGTGCTGGGCGTATGGATGAGTTTGTTGGTCAGGCTGTGGGCCAACCGGTTAAGGGCTTGTTCGGCAGGAACGCCGCTTTTTAGTAAGGCCAGGGC
>JBAQYH010000885.1:0-2045 GCA_049299935.1 Methylobacter sp.
TCATTGCGTTATTTCCTTCAGGTAGTCGTTGACGTTTTCCGCTATGTCGTCGCGGCACTGGCCGACCAGCGCCAGCCGGGCGGCAACCAACGCCGCATTGGCTTCGTCCAAATCGCCGACCTTGTCGGCCACGGCTTTTAAATTGGCGATCTGTTCTTCAGCCGGTGCCAGTCCTTCATTGACTCGGTATTGGCTCCGCGCTTCGACGCTTTCATTGATGCCGACCATGCGCAGCGCCCGTTGCCGGTCGGCCAAGCCTTTCAGCAATTTAGCCACGTTTTGCGCGATTTCGCCCCGGCGCTGGTATTCCTGGGTGCGTTGTTTATGCAGCTCTTCGGCGCTGTACAACGGCATTTCCGCAACAATGCCAGCGTAGTATTTGGACAGCCCGGCGGTATCGAAGGTGCTGATGCCGCCATTATCGGAGTAGCGCGCACCGGAAACGGCTTTAACTTCCAGTCCCCAATCCGGCCTTTCCGGAAAACAGTTCACGATCATTTTAAACACGGCATCGGCATCGATGACCGGGGCAAGCTTGATGGGTGGGGTATGATGAAAATCGCGCTTGTTGCCGCGCATGGTCGGTATTTCATAGGGTTTGATGTCGGGCGGCGGCTTGGCCTGTTCCGGTATCGGCGCCGGTTCATCGATGATCAACGGTGGCCGATCATCTAGGGCTTGCGCTACGCTTACAGCGTAAAAGCAACAGACCCAGGCCAGCAGAATTTTAATTTTGTTTAGCGGCACGGCTCCCCCCGGCGAACATTTTTAAACCTCCCAGCACGATGGCCAACTCCCAATAACCCATCGTGGTGCAGGCGGCGATCAGCACCCACATAATGGCGGTTGTTGCGTCATAAGCTACTTCGGAATCCAAGCGGTAGGTTTGCGGTTGCGCCGCCAATACGTCTTTGCGAAGACCCGGCGAAAGTCGGCCTTCATCAGCGACCGCCATCACCCAAACCTTGGCAGCCCGTACACAATCCTGGGTAATCTTTAGCTTACGCCCGCTTAAATGATGGGCATCATCGACAAACAGCACTGCACCGGTTTCGGCCAGATACAAGGATAGCGCATCTTGGCGTTCCCAGGCTTTCAGTTTAGTCCAATGCCGATCTTCGTCCGGATTTTCACGGGCAGCCCACCATAACGCCAAGTCTTTGGTATCGGTCCAGGCGGACAGGGGACGGACGGCGGCAAGGTATAAGGGTTCGACTTCCGCTTTGGTTGCCCAGATGCGGGCGGCGTCCTTCCTGAGCCGATCCAGCCAATAACTCTTGCCGCTGGCATGAGCACCGGTGATCAATACCGGCTTTTTTATCGAAATGCCTTTCTGTTCGATGACCTGACCGTATTTTCTGGTTTTGGTTATCACGAAGGCTTGGGCATGTGGCTTGCCATCTTTGCGAGGCCGTTGGTGTTTTTTTATCGTCAAAAACTGCATAGTGATCACCTCAAAAAACGTCACGTTTCCGTTGCGTTTTGATTCAAAGCTATGGGGAATACAGGGGAAAGCGCCAAAAAATCATGTTATCCACTTTAAACGGACGTTTAAAGTGGATAGAATCCTAGTACAAAATAGGGAGAAAAACTGTGACCGCGTCAACATATGCCTATATCCGCGTCAGTACCGACAAACAAGATTTGGACAACCAGCGCCACGGTGTCATCGCCTATGCCCAGAAAAACAACCTGGAACCGTTGACCTTTATTGACGACACCGTCACCGGCAAAAAAAATTGGCGTGAGCGTGAGTTGGGTAAACTGTTAGAGCAAGCCAAAGCCGGTGATGTGTTATTGGTCGCTGAAATATCCAGACTGGCCCGCTCGACCTTACAGGTACTCGAAATCCTTCAGGAAGCGGCCCGTAAAGAGATCGTGGTGCATGTCGCCAAGTCCAACATGGTGATGGATGGTTCCCTGAACTCGAAAATAACCGCCGTGGTGTTAGGTCTGGCCGCCGAAATAGAACGCGAGTTTATCAGCGCCAGAACCACCGAAGCCTTAGCGAAGCGCAAAGCTGCCGGACTGCCGCTGGGTAGGCC
>JBAQYH010000886.1:0-2032 GCA_049299935.1 Methylobacter sp.
CCTTCACCCCAACGTACTTCCTTAAAGAGCTGAAACGCTTGGTCATCGGTCATTTCCATGACCTTACGAACGGATAAGGTACGGGCTTTAGCTGAAAGTAAAAAGTGTTGTGACATGGTGTAATCTCCAATAATCTCCAAATATGGGGATATTTTAGCACTTATGGAGAATAGAGCAAACAAATATGGAGATTTATACTGCATTTGTGTAGAATTTTTTACGTGATTAACTAAACAGAGAAAGGCAATGCCAGAACAAATCGAACTAGATTGGAACCGAGTAGCAAGTAGTACACTTAAGGCTGAGCTGGCAAGGGCCAGCATAGGTTACGAGGAACTCACGGAGCGACTGAAATCAATAGGAATTGAAGAAACCTACAAAGCAGTAGCGGCAAAAATAAACCGAGGATCGTTTAGTTTTGCGTTTTTTGCTCAATGCATGAAGGCATTGGGCGTTGAAAATATTAGGATTGGTTAAGGATTGGATAGGGTTTTATCATGATTGAAGAAGCAAATGTGGGATTGAAATGGTTTTCAAAAGATGTAGGCGGAAAACTTGACGCTACTGAATCTTATGATTATATAAAAAACTCATTCTTTACTGCGTTTGTTGCCTCTGGAAAACCAGAAGGGATGGCTGTATTTGAACTTTATGACAATACTTTTGATATTGTTACATTATATTTCACGCCTAACGCAAAAGAATTGGCTGAATACTTTAAAGCCATGCCATGTGAAAAACCGCCGCTATCTATCGACTTGACAATGATTGTCGGTGTTTATGGAAGCTTCGAGTATTACTATTCTTCTGACTAATTCATGCCGTATTGATGGTATGTTATTTAATATAATACTGCCTTTAGGTAATCCAGTGCATCGTCCGTTTTCCCAAATCTTATAAACCTCACCAGTTGGTAGGGTAATTTCAAATGCCGGATTATCTTGCGTATTTTTCATCATCCGATTTTTCCTTCAAATATCCAAAAAAATACGAAGAGACTTCTACGCATAATAAATTACCAACCCAAAAATTAAGTTAGCCTATGGTATTCGTCAGGGCGGGTGTATTTTGCGCTATTTTCCGCCTTTGTGCGGCTGCTACATAATACCGCGTTTATCCGCGTCATCCGTCGACTGCATGGACAGATATTGCAGGAGCGATTGCCGAGTTCCATTTCTCTATGAGCTGAATAGTTTTTCCTTAAGCCGCCTTTAACCTTGCTCCTTTAACCTACGCCGCCTATGCCTGAAAATTACGACCTACACTGTCACTCCACCGCTTCCGACGGCGCATTATCACCTACGGAATTGGTGCGGCGCGCCCATGAACAAGGCGTTACCGCACTGGCTTTAACCGATCACGATACGGTTGCGGGACTCGGTGAAGCGCAGGCCGCTGCAACGGCGACAGGCATAAAACTAATACCCGGCATTGAGCTGTCGACCACTTGGCAGAATAAATGTTTTCACATCGTCGGACTGGGCATCGATCCAACCTATCCGCCCCTGGCTGAGGCCACCCATAACCTGCAAATCATGCGCATGGAACGCGCCGAAAAAATCGCTGATAAACTGGAAAAAAAACGCATTCCCGGTGCGCTGGAAGCCGTCAAAATAGCTGCCGGAGACGGCATGATCACGCGCAGCCATTTCGCCGATTTCCTGCTTTCGCAATTCCACGTTTCTACCCAGCAGGAAGCTTTCGACCGCTATCTTGGCGCAGGAAAAGCCGCCTTTGTTTCTACAACCTGGGCTGAACTGGAACTGGCGATAAGTTGGATTACCCAGTCCGGCGGTGTCGCCGTGCTGGCGCATCCCTTGCGCTACAAACTGACCGCCAGCTGGATGAAACGGCTGTTAGCTGCGTTCAAGGAAGCAGGAGGGCTGGGCATCGAAGTCGTCACCGGAAGGTATAACAGCGATGAAATAAAACTGGTTGCCGGATATGCCACTCGCTTTGAACTGGCCGGTTCCGTCGGCTCCGACTTTCACAACCCGGCCAACCAATGGGTGGAATTAGGCAGGCTTGCGCC
>JBAQYH010000887.1:0-2294 GCA_049299935.1 Methylobacter sp.
ATTTTGGATTTTCCTGTGCCTTCTGCCAGCTCAAAAAAATCAGGGTCTATCCAAAGCACATCGCCGTTTTGGTAATTGGACGCTTCGGTCGATGCAATAATGCGGCCGCTGGGCCGTTCGACAAACAGGCCGAAAGCGCCGGGTTTGTCGGGCAGGCAATCTTCAAGCATGTGCTTGAATTCAGGCGTGGAATCGAAAACGATCCCGATACCGCGGACCACTTTGTTCATGTCGTCAATATGCCGGATCGCGGCATTGTAAACATAGGTGGGATTGCTTCCATACAGCCAGGATTCTTCAAAGGGCGAGACCCGGTATTCCTGCGGCGAGCGCAACGAAAAAGTCTCCTGCGCATACGAGGCATGCACCTGTCTGCCTACGGCGTCCATCGGATCGTTATGCAGATTGGATTCGGCTACGATGGTGCCTTTGATGTCATAGATAAAAAGACGTGTGTAGACGGTGTAAAGCTTGTTGATGTAGAGCAGGATGTCGGTGATTTTGGCTTTGTCATCGGCGCTCAGGCGGCCTTCGGACAGGATACGGCGGATTTCCGAAGTCAGCGCCCACCAGCGGCAATCGTTGCTGCGCTCGTACAGGTTGCGATCCTTAATGTCGATCATCAGCCGGGCGATGGATTCGGCGTTGCGCAGTTCGGAGGTAATCATCGTGGTATGCAGCTTGCTGCTGGAGTCGGCCAGCGCTTGGGCGGTGCGCGCGCCCATCGAACGCAGCTGTTTTAAAATCGCTTTTAGCGATAACAGGTTGCCGTGCTCGTTAGTCGCCATGACCTGGCCGTTCCAGATCACGCGATGCAGGAACAGGTTGATGTCTTCGGCGGCGTCGGCAATCAGGCTGGACAGTTCGGTCGACAGCGAGTCGCCATGGCGGAGAATTTCGGCGTTGATCTCCTTGTCGGACGCGGAAAAACCGAATGCCGAGTGCAACGGGATCATCGCATGTCCGTACCATTCCTGTCCGGCATAACCTTGATAGGGACGGCCCCGGTGCGTTACAGACAGGTATTCGCGTCCGGCAAAGTCGAGCATGCCGTAGGCGTCGCCTTCGGGAACGGTTTCAATGACACGGCCAATCGGTACATGGTCCTGGTCGCTGGTGGCAATCACCTCCGAATCCGCGTTCAGCAGTAACATCACGGCTTTGTCGCCTTTCTTTTGCAGGCTGCGGAAGATGCCTTCCATCTCGTTATCGAAACGGAATGACAGGCACAAAACGCCAATCACCGTGTCATCGACCGGATCGACGATGCGTTTCGAGTAAATCAGGGCGCGGTCCGTGCCGGGCCTTAGGCTGGTTTTGCCGAAGGTTTCGACATAGTCTTCTATTGAGTTCAGTGTCTTGCGGATAATCGGGTCGGAAATGCTTTGAGCGACTGCCGATGCGTTGCGGTCAAGCCGGGCCAGGATGCGGCTGTCGGTATCCAGGATGATAATGTCGTCGTAGACGCTGTATTTTAAGCAATACTCGTCAAGCAGTTGGTTAATCGAATTTATATCGGTTCTTTCGCCGTTTACCGAGGCCTGCACAAAATTGCAGATGTCGGCATTGGTCGCTAAAAAACCGATGTCTGCGGTGCGCTCGTACAGGTTGCGCACCAGAATATCTATCGACACTTGGGCTTTGGATTCCAGTTCAAGACAGGTCTTTTTGATTTCTTCGGACACCAGCTGGCTGGTCAGTTTGCTTTCAAGACCGGCAAAACCTTTTTTGGTGGCTTCCATTGCCGGCAGTATGGTCGCAGCTTCTGCGGGACAGCTGATTTCCGCAATGGCGGAAACCAAGCCCCAGGTTCCGTTCAGGTCGCGGAGAATTTCCTTGCACTGGGAAACGCTCCGAATATAGGGGGAGAAAGTTTCGAAACGTTCAGTTTCTGACAGCATGTGATTTATCCTTGGTTATGCGTTAAAAATGAGACAAGACATTTATAACAAAATGCGATGTGCGTCATGCAAGATACAAGCCACATTGCCTGTTGCCAGATACGGATAAGGTTCGAACGGATGCTGTTAAAGCCGGGATATTAGGCGTGCACAAAAATAGTGCGTAAAACAGGTGTGAATTGCCAATATTGTGCAGGATGAGCGCCAGGGCTGAAAACGTAAAAGATTTGATCGGTGAAATTAAAGTACCAGTGAAGCGATTGCCACAGCGGCGAATGAAATTCCAGCAGGCAATAATCGCACTGAAGAGCTCGCGCCAGTTTTCAGCAAACTGGCGCGAGCATGGAAGAATTGTCCACCGCCGTGCAACAAAATACGGCATTGGTTCAACAG
>JBAQYH010000888.1:0-3928 GCA_049299935.1 Methylobacter sp.
TCATAACACTGAGTAGTTACTCAATTTCTTTTAGGAATAGGCTTAAAATTTCGCCCGGAAGTGCACGCCGTAATAACGCGCCTCGCCATAAGTACCCGTAGCCGTGCCTGTGCCGGACCATGATGAAGCGTTGGTCAGGTAAATCGTGTCGAAGATATTCCTGCCCACCAAATCCAGGTTGTACTGGCCGTTTTTGGTGCCGATCCCTATACCGCCATCGGTGACATGGTAGGCACTTTGTTTGCCTGAAACCGATAAGCTGGCGTTATAGTTGGCGGCCGATTTATAACTGTCGACCAGGAACGCATGCCACTGTAAGCCGTGATCGTTAAACTTGCCGAAGCCGAGCGGAACCTTATAGTCCACGCCATAGTTAGCGGTAAACTGAGGTGCATTAGGCAAGGTCAAGCCGGTTTGGTCGCATTGTCCCGAGTTATTGGCTTCCGGCGGGCATGGCGCATCTTTAAAGTCGGTATAGACGGCATGGTTGAAAGAACCGTTTAAGAACAGGTTTAAGCCCTTGGTCACATCCAGGTTGGTCTCCAATTCCACGCCGCGCAATTGGATGCCTTTCACATTACCCAGCTTGGTTCTAAACTGGCCCGCCCTGGTTTCATCAGGCACCGACAACTGCGATTGAAAGCCTTTAATATCGGTGTTGTAGAGATTCACGTTGACCGCCAGCTGACGGTTAAACCAGCTGCTCTTAAGACCCAATTCGTAATCCATCACGTCTTCAGGCTTGACGTTTTCCTCTGCTCCGGTATTGGCATTGAATTGCGCAGCGCCGGACTTTTGTCCGCCGGACACCGAGAAATAAGCCATCACGTCCTTGGTGATTTTGTAACTGGGATTAACCAGCCAGTTTTGCGCGTTCTGGTCGAAACCTTGGGTATCGGCGTTCCAATTAACGCTTACCCTGTTGTTTCTAATGGCTAACGCATCGGTCAGGTTCTGGCCGGTTATGCCGGCCAAATTCGAGCCGCCGAAAGATCGGTGAGAACCGCTATTTTCACGATGCTCAAAGGTATCGCGCAAGCCCAACGTCAACGTCGCAGCCTTGGTGATGTGCCAGTTGACCTGGCCATAGGCGGCAAAGCTGTTGGTGACCGGATTCAGCACAGCCTGATCCATGACGCCGCGTAGCGATTGCCGTAACGCCTCCCGGCCCGCCGCAGTCGCATTCAACCGGTTGTATTGCGCGTTACTGGCATAGAAAGCCCCGGCGTCGTTGCCGTACAGGTTCTGGCTTAAGGTATTCGCATCGCTATGCAGCGCAAACAGACCGGCTTGGTAATCTATTGCCCCCGGCTCCTGCGAAGCGAAACGAAGCTCTTGCGACCACTGGCGGTTTTTCACGGTCAGGCCGCCAATCTGCATAATATCCGCCGTTGACCGGTCGCCGTCATGATGCGGTTCGAACAGCGCATATTTATAGGCCGTCACCGAGGTAAATTTATGGCCGAGCGCGTTCCAGTTGAGTTCATTGGAAACGCCTTGCTGGTCGGCCCGCGACACCTGTTTGTTGTCCTGGGCGACTTTACGCGGATCGCCGATCACGGTGATCGGCTGGCCGGAGTTGCGCAGGTCGTTGAACCAGCTGCGCGCCAGGCGTGTGCTATAGGTTGTACCGCGGGCCGTGCCGTCGGCAAAGGTTGCAGGATCATCCAGGTTAGGGTTAACGCTCATGCTTTGCGTGGCCGTGGAACGCTCTACAATCAGTCTTGACGACACATCGTCACTGGGCGTCAGTAAAAACTGAAGCCGTCCGCCGAAAGCATTGGTTTCCTGGAGCTTGCCTGTCGTTACCGGTGAATCGAGGTTGGTAACAAAACCGTCGCGCTTATCGATAAAAACGGAACCGCGGTAAGCGAGCAATCCGGGTATAACAGCGCCGGTCGCACCAACCTTGCCTTGCAAGGAATCCCGATTGCCGGCGAAACCGTCAACGTAATAGCCGGATTTAAAAGACGGTGCTTGGGTGACCACGTTGATCAAGCCCAGGTTGCTGTTTTTGCCCTGCAAGGTGCCTTGCGGTCCGCGCAACACCTCGACATGGTCAATATCGGCATAGTTGGTCCAGGTTGACCCGACCCAGGTCGACCAGACGTTGTCGACCATCACGCCGACGCTGGATTCCATCGATTCGTTACCGCTGTTCTTGCCCAAGCCGCGTAAAGCGATACTGGTTTGCCGGGCGTTGGTGCTGGTAACCCCCAGGTTGGGCACGCGGCGGGAAAAATCCTGTACTGATACGATATTGTCGCGCTTCATCTGTTCGCCGCTGATCACCGCAATCGGGATCGGCACTTCCTGGAGTTTTTCTTCCTTACGGCGCGAGGTTACGACGACTTCCGATAGATTCTTAGGTTCGTCATCGAAAGATTTCTCTTCTTTTTTAGGCGGCTCGGCTGTTGCAACAGCTGCCGGAGCTGGGGCCGGCTGAGCCGTTGCAGCATTGACCGGCGTTCCGGCATTGCTGTTGGAAACCGCTTTTTTAAGCTGCTCGTTTTCCTTCTTGGTTTCGCCCAATTCTTTTTTCAGCCGCTCAACTTCTGCCGCCAAATCGCCGGAATCGTCCTTGGCAAAACTATAACCTGGAGCTAACAAACAAGCGCCTGCAATAACCATCGCGGCGCCGTTTAAAGCAGCCCGATTAGGCTTATGCGCTCCGGCCTGTAATGTGTTTTCACCCGCTTTAGCGGATAAAGACCGGCCTTTAGTCTTGTTCTTTTTCAGCGATTTCAGGCCCTTGGTTGTACCCGGCCGCCGCCCTAACCTGTCAATACTCATCTAATCATCCTTCTTAAAAGTCATTCATAAAATTTAAGTCAGCCCTGTTTTTAGGCAAAGCGTCCCTAGCCGGCCCCAAAAAGGCCGGTTTAAACTCTGTTTGTTACGTTGATTACTTGCCGGGAATAGTCAGAACCGATAACTTGGTAATTCCGGATCGTTCTATCGAGGACATCACTTTGGCGACGGTGCCGTATTGAACGGCATCGTCGGCATTCAGGTTGAGTGCTATTTCAGGATCGGCTGCCTTGCGGGTTAACAGCTCGGTTTCAAAAGCTTCCAGCGCAATCTCGGTTTTGTCGATGAAAACCTTGCCTTTTGCGTCGACGCTGATATAGACGGCTTCTTTTTCCTCAGGCGGCGCGGTTTCGGCGGTCTTCGGCAAATTGACGTGTACGGCTTGAGTCAATAACGGCGCGGTGACGATAAACACCACCAACAGCACCAGCATCACGTCAACCAAAGGCGTGACGTTGATCTCGCCCATCACGTCATCATCACCGCCACCGTCTTTTGTATTCATGGCCATTAGATGTGCACTCCCTGCGCGTCCAGTTCGTCATGACCGGTTTTAAGAACAGGCTTCTTTCCGGCGTCGCTAACGCGTGACGATGCCGCCGGACGCTTGATTAAGAACGAGGTTTTCAATGCGAGATGGACAAAATCGATAGCGAAGTCGTCAAGAGATGCCCAGATCACCTTGTTCCTGCGGATAAAAAAGTTGTACCCGATCACCGCCGGCACCGCGACTGCAATACCGACCGCGGTCGCAATCAGCGCCTCGCCGATAGGGCCGGCCACAACCTCCAGGCTGGCCGAGCCGCTTTTACTGATACTGGTCAACGCGCCCATAATTCCCCAAACCGTACCGAACAACCCCACAAACGGCGAGATGCTGCCGATGGTCGCCAATATCGACAGACCGCTTTCCAGCGCGCCGCGCTCTTTCTGCATCTGTTGCCTCAGGCGTCTGTCCAGCAGTTCCTGACGGTCGCCGGTATGCTCAAGATCGTGCGTCGTCGTGCCGCCGTCGGCTTCAATCAACGTGGTGAAGCCAATATCGGCAACCCTGGCCGCCGGTCCTTTACTGCCTTCCAATGCAGCGGCTGCCTGCAAATCCTGGGCTCCCCAGAAT
>JBAQYH010000889.1:0-2257 GCA_049299935.1 Methylobacter sp.
GAAGCCGACATAACCCGCAATGCCGGCAACAGCCTGTCCCAGGCATCGCAAAAACTGCTGGAATCGCTGCCCGATGAAATACATCTGACCGCCTATATTAAAAAAAACCAGGCGCTAAGAACCCAGATCGCACAACTGGTTGACCGCTATAAACGCCATAAAGCCGGCCTGACGCTGACCTTCATAGACCCCGACTCGCAGCCGGAAAAAACCCGCGAACTGAATATCGACGCGGCGGGCGCGATCATTGTCGAATATCAGGGCCGCACTGAAAAACTGAACTTTATCGACGAATCGTCCCTGACCAATGCGCTGCTGCAATTGGCGAATGCCGATGAGCGTTGGGCCACCTTCCTGTCCGGTCACGGCGAACGCGCCCCGGACGGCATCGCCAATTTCGACTTGGGCCAATTCGGCAAGGAGCTGGATCGCCGTAAAATCAAGGCTCAATCCATCAATCTGGCGACCATGCCGGACATTCCGGGCAACTCCGCGTTGCTGGTGATTTCCGCTCCCGCCGTGCCGTTACTGGCCGGTGAAATCGACCTGATCAAACGCTATATCCAGCAAGGCGGCAACCTGCTGCTGTTGACCGATCCGGGCAACAGTCACTTGAATGCGTTGCTGCAACTCTTGGGATTGCGGCAGCTGCCGGGAACCCTCGTAGACAGCAGTTCCAAGCTTTACGGCGTTAACGACCCCAGTTTCGTGCTCGCCGGCGACTATATTTCGCATCCGGTCACTCAAGGTTTCCAGACCATTACCGTTTATCCCGTTACCTCGGCGCTGGAAATCGGCGAAGAAACGGATTTCAAAACCGTAGCCTTATTTAAAAGCGCAGCGCAGTCATGGACGGAAACCGGCCCCATCGCCGGGAAAATTGTTTTCGATGCCGACGGCGACGAGAAACAAGGCCCCCTCCCCTTCGCCTATGCCTTGACCCGTGCTTCGGCAAGCTCAGGACAGGCTCAAAACGGTTCTTCGGAACAGCGCATCGTCGTTGTCGGCGATGGAGATTTTCTGTCAAACAGTTATATCGGCAATGTCGGCAACCTGGACATGGGCTTACGAATGGTCAACTGGCTGATTCACGATGACCGGTTTATCGACATCCCGGCCAAAATCGCAACCGATAAAAGCCTGCAATTAAGCCAAATCAGCGTCGCCGTGATCGGCTTTGGCTTTTTGGTGATCATACCGCTGCTGTTAATGGGTACAGGCTTTTACATCTGGCGTAAACGCAAGCAGCGTTAGGCCGGGTTTGGTTTTTACTTTTCTTGCCGGGTTGTAAATCCGGCTCCCAACGCACCCAATGACCGCTTGCAGCGGTCATTGGCCGGCTCAAGACGATCATTTTCTATTTTGGCGGCTATCCCGCTAAAAAAACCGCCAAGATTTTATTGGCGTCTGACAGCAACCGCCATAAACTAGAGACTTAGATAGCCGCTTGTTATCATTCAAGAACAGAAAACGATGCTTGATTATCAATCGTGCGAGCACTAAAGAGGCCGGCCACGGTTTTCTACTCCCCACTTGCAATAGACAGAATAACCGTGGACTATCCGATAAGATGGAAAAAGGCGGTTGCGGCGACACGAAAGTAAAACAATACGGTGTAGGAGGTAGATTGTATGGCTATTGCAGCATTACCGGTTGACCAACGGGTCATCGATATCGATTCGCGCCGCTTTGCTTCTGTAGAAAAGGCATTGATCGAACTGATTACCAACTCCGATGACAGCTATGCCCGGCTGGAAAAGACCGGGACGCCGGTGACCGGCCGCATTCGCATTAAGTATGAGCGGCATCAGGCCGGCGCGCTGTTGGTGGTTGCCGACCAGGCGGAGGGGATGTCCTTCGAACGGGCCTGTTCTATCTTGGCCTATGGCGGAGCCCATAGCCCCCTGGCGCGCGGCGAAAGCGGCGGGCGCGGTTATTTCGGCCGCGGCTTGAAGCAGGCCGTTTACGGACTCGGCCACGGCTGGATCGAAACCATACATGCCGGGCGATTTTCCCGTATCGAATTATTCCGCAGTGAAAATGACGGCTATTTGTTTGAAGATTTTGACGGTGACCGGCCGGCGCAACCCTCAGATTATAGCCGCCTTGGCCTTTCCGGCAACGGCACCCAAGTGACCATCGTCATTGAAAACTCGCATGTGAACATATCCCACTACCGGTCCGTTGTACAGGCGGTGGCCGATAATATCTATCTGCGCGATATGCTGGCGCGGAGAAATGTGGAACTGCTGCACAT
>JBAQYH010000890.1:0-11332 GCA_049299935.1 Methylobacter sp.
CCGATCGGTTCGTCGACGGTACCGCCGGCCGTCATCCGGCCCCGGGTAATCGCCAGATATTCGCGGGTAATCGCCCGCTCCTGTAACTGCTCGGTCAGGCTGTTATGCGCTTGCAAGGTTTTTGCAATCATCAACAGCCCGCTGGTTTCCTTATCGATCCTGTGCACGATGCCCGCCCTGGGTAAGGTTTCCAGATTGGGGTCATGATTCAGTAAGGCGTTCAGCAGCGTACCGTTCCAGTTCCCTACCGCCGGATGCACAACCAGGCCTGCCGGTTTGTTCACAATCAGGATGCTTTCATCTTCAAAGATAATATCCAACGGGATTTCTTCGGCTTCAGATGTCACCACCACTTCCGGTTCGGCATCCAGCGTTATCACTTCACCCCCGTCCAGCTTGTCTTTGGGTTTGAGCGCCAGGCCGTTGACCTGCACCCGGCCGGCTTTAACCCAAGTTTGCAGTTTGCTGCGTGAATAATCTGTAAACAGCTCGGCCAGCACCTGATCTAATCGCATGCCGGCCATTTCAAATGGCACTTCTGCCGTTAATCTCGTCATAACAAGTTCTTCTGATTAACCCATTGTTAAGTTATACTCGCCGGATTCTCAAGCCATCTCAAGTATCGCAGTTAAATCCAGCGAGAAAAACCCCTTATATTACAGCGTGTCGTCAACACTATGCGATTAATTTTAATTAAATTTTTATTTATCTGTTGTTTAGGCCTGTCTCTTCAAGGCTGTGAAACGCTTAAAAGCCTAGGCTCCAGCGATTCCGAGACCGAAGACGAGTATGCCGACTGGAATGCCGAAAAGTTTCGCAGCCAAGCTAAAACGGCGCTGGATAGCGGCAATTATGACAAGGCCATCAAACTCTACGAAGCGCTTGAATCCCGTTATCCTTTCGGCGATGAATCCGCTCAAACTGAGCTGGATATTGCTTACGCTTATTACAAAAACGGCGATCCTGAAGCCGCAATCGCCGCAGCCGACCGCTTCATCAAAACCAACCCGCGCAGCACCAGTGTGGATTACGCTTATTATTTGAAAGGCCTGGTTAATTACAATCGCGGCATAGGCTTTATCGATCGATTCCTGCCCACCGATACTTCGCAGCGCGACCCTGGGTTCGCTCGTGATTCCTATGACAATTTTTCCGAACTGATCCGCAGATTCCCATCCAGCAAATATGTAGCCGATGCCCAACAACGCATGATTGCACTTAAAAACAATCTGGCGATGTATGAAGTCCACGTTGCCCGTTTTTACATGAAACGCAAAGCTTATGTTGCCGCCATCAACCGGGCATCTACTGTCGTTGATAAATACCAGCGCACACCTGCCGTTCCTTATGCGTTGCAAATCATGCAGGAAGCCTACACTAAACTTGAACTGCCGGATCTTGCCAAAGATACCACCCGAGTCTACGAGCTAAACTATCCGAACGGCCCGCCGGTACCCGAACATAAGGACTCGACCTTTTCGCATAAGGTTTGGGATTTTATCGGTTTGGAAAAGTAGCAGAGCTATCCACGAAAAGCACGAAAGACACGAAAAGGCTTTGCTCTAAAAACCTCGCCCCATCCATTGGCGAGCATTCCAAAGTCCTGCTCACCCTTCGACAAGGCTATCCTGAACGTAGCTCGAAGGGTTCAGGGCGAACGGAATCTAGAAATGCTCAACTGCAGTTTTAGACTTATGCGTCCCCGTTTCTTTACGTGCCCATCCTATGTACCCCCCCCATTCCCAGCTTTTTTTTCGTGCCTTTCGTGTTTTTCGTGGACAAAGAGCAACCCAAGCTCAATACAAATCCACCGGATCGACATCCAGCGACCAGCGTACTTTTTTCGCCAGCTTGAGTTTTTCAATTTTCGGCATCAGCACATCCAGCAACGCGTGCAACTCCGGCCGCTTTCTACTCTGAAACAGCAGCTGATAACGGTATAGTCCCGCACGCCTGGCCATCGGCGCGGCAACCGGCCCCAGAACATCGGTATGCCCTTTGCTGCATTCCCGCGCCAGTTCAGCAACCGCATGCAAAAACAGTTTCGGCATCTCGGCATCCAAGGCCTGCACCCTTAATAACGCCTGATAGCTGAACGGCGGCAATGACGCATCCTTGCGCTCCGCCAAAGCGGTTCTGGCAAAACTGTTATAACCCTGCCCGATCAACGTAGTTAGTAACGGATGCTCCGGCTGCCGGGTTTGCATGATAACCCTGCCGGGTTTTTCCGCCCGTCCGGCGCGGCCTGAGACCTGCACGATCATTTGCGCCAGTTTTTCGGGCGCATGGAAATCAATGCTGAACAGGCCGCTGTCCACATCCAGTATCGCCACCAGCGTCACATTGGGAAAGTGATGGCCTTTCGCCAGCATTTGCGTACCCAGAATAATATCCACCTCGCCCTGATTGATTTGCTGCAAATATTTTTCCAATGAGCCTTTGCGCTGAGTGGAATCCCGGTCCAGACGCACAATCACTTTATCGGGAAACAGTTCCGCCAGCACTTTCTCCACCCGTTCCGTACCCAGTCCCAGCGGCGTCAGCTCCCCGGTTTTGCAGGCGGGACACAGCTTGATCAGGCGCTGTTCCTGCCCGCAATGATGGCAACGCAACATCCCTTCATCATAATGAATCACCAGATTGGCGTCGCAGCGCCGGCAACGCGCTACCCAGCCGCAACCGTGACATATCAGGGTCGGCGCAAAACCGCGCCGGTTTAAAAACAATAACACCTGTTCGTCTTTTGCCAGGGTTCTGTGCATCTCCGTAACCAGCGCTTCGGACATCCCTTCCTGCATCCTCTTGTTCCTGATGTCCAGCAGCTGCAAGACCGGCGCTATCGCATTCCCTGCCCTTTCCGGCAAATGCAGCAGGCGGTAACGTTTGTTGTCGACGTTATGCAGGCTTTCCAGAGAAGGCGTCGCAGAACCCAACAATACCGGAATATTCAACAGTTTTCCGCGCACCACGGCGACATCGCGCGCGGAAAAACGGAAGCCTTCCTGCTGCTTGAACGAGGCATCATGCTCTTCATCGAGAATGATCAAGCCGGGATTTTTTAACGGCGTAAACAGGGCGGACCGGGTGCCCAATAAAATGGAACATTCACCCCGCTGCATTTTAAGCCAAGCGCCAGCCCGCTGCCGGTCGGTCAATTTGGAATGTGAAATGGCAATGCTGACGTTAAACCGTTGCCGAAACCGGTCTTCCAGCTGGGGCGTCAGGGTAATTTCCGGCAACAATACCAACACCTGTTGCCCCCGTTCCAGCACGGCATGGATAATCTGCATATACACTTCGGTTTTGCCGCTGCCGGTCACGCCCTCCAGCAAAAAAACGCCAAACTGCCCCAGGCTGCCGCATACCGCAGTTATCGCCGCTTGCTGCTGCGGGTTGCATTGCAGGGCATTGTTCCTGATTATCGTTTGCCCGCTACCAGCCCCGAACTCTGCCGCGGCAAGCTGTAGCAATTGCCTGTCTATTAACTGCTTTACCGAAGCACGCCAGTTTTCATTCCATGCGGAAAGTTCCGCTTCGGATAAGCTGTTTTGCTGCGCCTGGAATTTTTCCAACACGCTTTTTTGTTTGGGCGATCGTTTGAGCTGAGCGCTATCGGTTACCTTGCCCAATTCAGTCAGCGCATAGCGTTTTTCTGCCTGAATAACGGCCGATTTGCCCTGGCGTAGCGCCACAGGAAATGCAGCGCTGAAAACTTCGCCCAACGGATGATGGTAATAACGGCCGGCCCAATGCAGCAGCGCCAGGTCTTTGGTTGACAACAGCGGCTTTTCGTCCAGTATCCGTTCGACGCGCTTTAATTTACCGATGTCTATATCGCTATGCTGAACGCACTCGACCAGAAAGGCGATTTTTTTAGTTTTTCCAAAAGGCACTTCCAGGCGAATGCCCGGTTTGATCTTAGCCGACTCGATATTATCCGGGGCCAAATAATCAAACAGCCGATAAACAGGAACTGCAATGGCGACCCTGAAAATCAACTCAGTCTTGTTTTGCAACTTAGCCATAGTGTTTGAATTATTTCTGATGTTTTAAGGCTAAGTGATTATACGTATTAAACTATTCGAGTTACCCACAGAAACTGTGGATAACTTTGTGGAAAAGTAGTTTTTAACAACGCTTACTAGCGGTTTTTATTACGGTTTTGTTAATTTGGACACTTTTTGCGCGGCAATTAATTTTATTTATATATCAAACGCTTAACGTTTTTTATAGCATAAATATTAACTATTCCGCTGACCGCATTTTGAATTTACTTAACGCCGGCCTAATTTGTGGATTGCTTCACAGGTTTTGGCGGCGCACTCCTCAAATTCAGATAGACAACCCTCCTTTAAACTTATTGAGGCTTGATGAATTTAATCGTCATCCGGTCGCTTTCGCCGATAGCCAAATATTTCTTCCGGTCTTTATCCTTGAGCTTTAAAGCAGGCGGCAACGTCCAAACGCCTTCGGGATAATCCTTGGTATCTTTGCTGTTGGCATTGATTTCAGATTTTTCCAAAAACTCAAAGCCCGCGTTTCTTGCCAGCGCAATCACATAGTCTTCGGTGACGTAGCCGGACAGCGCTTGGGGGTCCTGCGGCTTTGAGTTTGAGTTTCTATGCTCCACGACCCCTAAAATCCCGCCGGGCTTTAATGCCTTGTACATCGCATTAAATACCGCGGCGGCCTGATCGTTTTTCATCCAGTTATGCACATTGCGGAACGTCAAAACCCGGTCAGCCGTCCCATCCGGGGCTATTTGCAAAAATTTCGGCGGCTGCAATACGGTTAACTCGACTTTGCCGTAAACTTTCGGCTGGCTTTTTATCTTTTTAACAAATTCATGCAGGTTCTTTTTAAAATACGGTTCGTCGGCATCGGCTGAAAAATGCGCGGCATACAGTTTGCCGTGATCTTTTAGATAAGGCGCAAGAATTTCCGTATACCAGCCTTCACCCGGCCAAACTTCAACGACCGTCATGTTGTCCTTAACATCGAAAAACGCCAACGTCTGCTGGGGATGGCGGTATTTATCCCGGCTCTTATGCGCTACAGAGCGCTGCTTTCCGGCGATTGCCTGATGTAAAGAGCCTGATTTTTCCGCCGCATACAGCGATGAAAAACTGCTTGCCAGCAAAAGCACCAATAAAAATTTTTTCATGTTATTTATTCCAAATGAGTCATTTTTTAAGAACGGCAATTTGCACCCATTACGCCGGTTGTTCCTCGTGGGCAAACCAACATGTTTGATTACGCCCCCTCTCCTTAGCTTCATACAAAGCCGCATCGGCGCGGTGCAACACCCCCTCGCCGTTAATATCGTCAACCGAAACGCAGGACGCGCCGATACTGACGGTAATCCGTACCGGGCCTGCTTCATGCTCGATAACCGCCTCTGCAACTTGTTCGCGCAAGCGTTCCGCCATTGCCAGCGCATCGTTTTTGTCGGCCCCGGCCAGCAAGATAGCAAACTCTTCGCCGCCCAGGCGCGCAGGCACATCAATGGCGCGCGAGTTATTACGCGCGATTTCGGCAAACATCTTTAACACCGCATCGCCGGCGGCGTGACCGTAAGTGTCGTTGACCCGTTTAAAAAAATCCAGGTCCAGCATCAACAACACTGCTGCATAATGGGGCAAACGCGCCACTTTCGCTGTTTCTTGCTCCAATCGTTCCAAAAACACGCGGCGATTGAACAATCCGGTCAAGGGATCGGTGCTGGCAAGTTTTTGCAATTGCGCTTCCATTGCCTTGCGTTCGGTAATATCTTCTTTAATGCCGATAAAATGGGTGATTTCGCCCGCACGGTTTTTTACCGGTGCAATGCTGAGTTCCTCATGATACAGCGTGCCGTTTTTGCGTTTATTAATCAGTTCGCCGCGCCAATGTTGGCCGTCCAGAAGATTTGCCCACATATCCTGATAATAAGCTTCATTCTGCAAACCGGATTTGATCAATTCGCTTGGCTTACGGCCCACCGCTTCTTCCGGGCTGTAGCCGGTTAACCGGCCAAAAGCGGGATTGGCCCAGATGACAATTGCATCTTTATCGGTAATAACAACGCCGTTTGCCGCCGCTTCCAATGCGGCGATCAGTAAGTGGTTGCGCGCCTCCATTTCGGTTCGCAACAGCGCGTAACGAACCACCCGCGCCAAGCCGTCATAACCGAAATCGCCCTTGACCATATAATCCAGGGCGCCCGCCTCCAGCGCGGTCAGCGCAAAATCGGTATCGCTGCGTCCGCTGAGCACCACAATAGGAACCCCCATCGCCATGACTCGCGCGCTGTGGATGGTTGCCAAACCTTCTGAATCGGGCAATGACAAGTCCAGCAGCATCACGTCAAAAGACGAGGCTGCCAAACAGCGTTGCGCTTCAATCAACGATTGAGCCCAGGTGACCTCAAAATGCCCGCACTGCGCTTGTCTCAATTTCATTTTTACCAGATGCGCATCGCCGGCTTCATCTTCTACCAGCAGCACCCGAATCGCTTCGGCTCGGTTCATAGCTTGCAACCTTCCGGCAAACGTACCAGGCTAAACCAATACTCGCCAATCTGCTGAACGGCCTTAATAAACTGCGGCATGTCCATCGGCTTGGTGATATAACTGGTCGCACCGAGTTGATAAGAGCTTACTACGTCTTTTTCATAATCGGATGTTGTCAGCACCACGACAGGAATGCCTTTAAATCGCTCATCGGCCTTGATGGCGGTTAAAAATTCACGGCCGTTCATGCGCGGCATGTTAAGGTCGAGAAAAATCAAATCAGGGCGCGGCACTTCGGCATATTTTTCGGTCTTGTTTAAAAAATCCAGCCCCTCTCGTCCGTCAACCACATGATGCAAGTGCGCCAATATCTTGCCTTCTTTTAACGCCATTTTTACCAAATACGCATCCGAAGGCTCATCTTCCAACAGTAAAATCTCAACAAAGTGGGAGTTAGGGATTTCGCTCATTATTCAATCTCTTGTTCAGTGGTAACTATTCAGCTGGGTTAAACATCTTTTCATCCAGGCAAATCGAATAAAACAGTGGCACCGCCGCCCGGTGTTTCCTGCATCGACACAGAACCGCCGCAGCTTTCAACGATGCGCCGGACAATTGCCAAACCAATGCCTGTGGAATTTTGATCGTCATGCACCTGCAAACGCTCAAATACCCCAAATACGCGTTCCCGGTATTCTGCCGGAATACCGATGCCGTTATCGGCAACGCGATAAACGGCTCGCCCTGCCTTCAATTCGCTAGTAATCCGTATATGCGGCGTAAGCCTAGGATGACGGTAGTGTAGGGCATTGTCCAGCAAAATACTGAAAATATCTTTCAGCCGGGGGCGGTCGATATAAACGGGGCAAATATCGCCGTAATCTACCTGCGCGCCCGTTTCACGCATCAGCGATGCCCTATCCTCCAGCAGGTTTGCAATAACGTCCGCAACGGCAACTTTTTCCAGCCTGCTGCGCGGCTGGTCGGCGGCAAGATACAATTGAATATCGTGCACCAGGGCGCTTTGCCGCGCGGCGCCCTGTTCAATAAAATTCAACGACGCGATGGCGTCCTCGTTTAGCTGTTCTGCCGGGATGTGCGTCCGCAAGCGCTGCACAAAACTCACCAGGCGCCGCACAGGCTCCTGCAAATGATGTGCGGCAATATGGGTGAACTGCTGCAACTCCGCATAGGTCCGCGCCAGTTTATCCTCAATTTGCTTGCGCTCAGTGATGTCGAGTGCGGTGCCCACCGCGCGCACGGGATTGCCTGCGACGTCCCGTTCAATAATCTTGCCCCGGCCCTGTACCCAGACCCAATGACCGTCTTTGTGGCGCACACGATGCTCGGACTCGTAGATCGAAGTCTCCCCTTTAAAATGGCGTTCGAGTTTTTCCCTGACCTCGGGCATGTCATCCTGGAATACGCGCGTTTCCCAGCTTTCAACGCGCGGGGGTAATTCCTCCAAGGTATAGCCTTGTATTTCAGCCCACCGGGCATTGAAAACCAGTGCGCCGCTTGGAATATGCCAATCCCACGTCGCCATATCGGCCCCGGACAACGCCATCTGGAGCCGATCCTCACTGTCGCGCAAGGCGATTTCCATCGCTTTGTGCGCGCTGATTTCCGCCTCAAGCTGCCTGGTGGACACATGGAGGCTTTCCGTCATCGCATTGATGGACAGGGCGAGTTCGGCAAATTCATCCGTTCCGTCGCATTGGATCCTGTAATCCAGGTCGCCATCGGCAACAATTCTTGCGCCGTCATGCAGCGGCACCAAGCGCTTGCGAATCAACCTGTCGAGCTGCATCGACGCCAGGATGGTGGCAAGTGCCAGCGTGACTGCAAACAAACCGGCAATGACGGTCAGGTATTGGTAGGTCTGCTCAACTCGCCGCGTACTTACCTCTTGCAAAGCGGATGCAATATCGCGGATTACAGCAGCCTTCAACAGCAGTTGGCTGGCGAGCCTTTTGTCGAGCTCTTCGTAAACATAGCGGTTGCCGGAGGCTGTTTTCAATGCCTCGGTATTGCTGACGATACGGTGAAAAATAACCGCACTGTCGTCAATATTCCGCTGTAAGTGTTCCAAGGCTTGCCGGTTTTCTTGGCCGCGAAATTGGCTATCAGCCTGGTGCAACAGGCTGTCGGCTGTTTCTTTGTTTTTGTCCCACTGCGCCCGCGCCCGGTCTTCGCGATACAGAAAATACTGATCCCTGAACGAGGCGCGTTCGAAAGCATTATCCTGGATCGTATCGGCAAGGACATAGTCGCCTCTTGCGTTCTTGAATTCGACGAATGACCAGACGAGCACCGGCGCCAATACGGCAAAAGCGGCTATCGTAACGGTTGAAGTGATCCTTAATCGGGTGGTAATGCGCATTCGTCTACCGGTTCATCCTGATCGCTTCCGGTTTGATCGCCTTGAGGCTGTCGAGATGGATGAAACTCATATAGTCGGGCATCACTGTCTGGTCGGTCAGCTTGTTCTTCATCGCCCATCTTGTTTCATCTTCCAGCGTGATCAACAGTATCTGGTCAAGCACGACATGGTAGTTGAAGTCATTCCAGACATCGTGGATGAGGCTCCGGTCTATCTTCGTTGCTACGGACATAATGGCCTGCGCTTCATCCGGGTTCCTCGTCACGAAATCCTCGGCCTTGATCAGGGCGCGAAGAAAGCGTTTGACCGTCTCCGGATTTTTTTCGACAAAGTCTTGCAGTGCGGCGATGTTGAACGTTTCGGTATAGATTTCCCGGTCGTAAAAGACCGTTCCGTCAGCCCCAAGCTGCCGACTGATTTGTGTCAGCGGATAGTTCCAGGCGGAAACCGCGTCAACCGTCTTCGCCGTGACGGCCTCCTGCAATTCTTCGGGTTTCAGGTCGACGGGCTGAATTTCGTTCCGGGTGAGGCCGTTTGCGGTCAACAGCGAATCCAGGAAGAACTCGGACGTGGTGCCGGGCGTGAACCCGATGCGCTTTCCTTTCAAGTCTCCGGGAGCGGTGATGCCCGCATCTTTTCTTGCGACAATTGCGTTGTTCGTGGAGCTGGCTTCTATGTTGGCAATCACAAAGATTTTCTGCCCCTTGAGCACATTGAACATGACCGGCGTTTCCGCGACGGTCGCAAAGTCAGCCTTGTTCTCGATGACAGATTGCAGCGCCGCCTTGCCGTACGTATGCATCAGCGGCTGGACATCGAGCCCCTCTTCGGCGAAATATCCTCTCGCCGCTGCGACATGAACCAGCGTGCTTTGCGGTTGATTGGTGTAAGCCGCAGTGATTTTCTGTAGCGGTCCTGGAGCCCGTTGCTCCCCGTTCCCGGACGATGACTCTTGGCAACCCATGAGTGCCGCGATGAATATTAAACTGGCGGGGATTTTCCAAATGATGCACTTTTGCTGCGTGAACAAAGCTTGCCAACTCCAAATAAAAAAAATCATAGGGTATCTTCCGGGCTAGGCTACTTGCTGTTGCTGGGCATTAAGCAATTCCAATAAGAATTCAGGAGCAAGGTCAGCACCATTTGCCCATGCCACAGTGCGCATCGTGGGATGGTGATAGGCAGTTGCAAACAAATTTTTATCGCGTAGGGGTTCAAACATCTCGCCGGTTAAACGGCTAGTTAGATCAATCTCCCCGGAAACCCCGTTATTGAATGTTACAAATAAACGGCAATCGGCTAAATATTTTAGGTGAGTTGTATGCAATATCATATCTTCACTCCAAAGGTTCAATCGAATTGAGAGGTTTATCCAGTTGAGCCCGTTGCCAATTTCCCAGCAATTCCGCTTGATGCAAATCCAGCCAATCAAGTACGGCAGGTAATGCGCGTTTGGGACATTCACCACGCACAATACCACCCAATAATTTGTAGACAGCATGGAAGTGAGGTGGATTATGCTCGCTCCAATACATGTAAATGACGATACCTAGAAACCGCGATATTTCGGGCATAGATTCCTCTCTTCAGCTTATAAACTAACGTTCGGTTCCAGCGGAAGCTCAAACCAAAACACACACCCCTGTCCCTCGCCCGCCGATTCTACGCCAATAATGCCGCCATGATGTTCGACAATCTTACGGCATAAGGCCAAACCGACCCCGGTGCCGTCAAAACGGCTGCGCGCCTGCAAACGCGAAAACACTTTAAACAGCCGATCCATTTGACTCGGCTCGATACCGATACCCTGATCGCGCACTTCTACCCGTAACGATCCGGCGCAAACCGTTCCATGAATATGAACCTGCGGCGGTTTATGCTCTTCGTGATATTTAAGCGCATTGCCGATCAGGTTTTGCAGCAGGCGCGTTAACTCGTCACGGCTGGCAAACAGTTCGGGCCAATCACCGGTCACGTTAATTTCGCCGCCGCAAGCGCTGAGTTCGGGATTAAGAAAAGCCAGTGCTTCCTCTAATGAAGCCTTGCTGCTGAGCCGTGTTTTGGCCTCAAAAATACGCCCTATCCGCGAATAATCCAGCAACGACAAAATCATCGCATCCATGCGTTTTGCGCCGTTAACCGCGAACTCAAGAAACTGTTGTGTTTCTTCATTCAGTGACCCGGCCAATGCATCTTCAATCAGGGATAAATAACTGGTCACCATGCGTAACGGCTGGCGCATATCGTGGGATACCGCATAGGCGAATTGTTCCAGCTCGGCGTTGGAGCGGGTCAGTTCCGCTTCAATTTGTTTGCGCTGGGTAATATCGTACAGCACCACCAAATGCATACCGGCAACATCGCTATGAATCACCTCGGCAGCCGTCACCAACACGATTTTAACGCTGTTGTTCTTGCAGCGAACAGCCACTTCCATGGGCGAGAAACCGGTCTGTTC
>JBAQYH010000891.1:0-1727 GCA_049299935.1 Methylobacter sp.
GCCCAAATCAGGGCCAACCGGGCATCGGCCGAACAAGCCTGCCAACTTGGCGCAGGTGCCGAACGCGAGGCCGACCGCATGTCGCGCTTGCAAAAATTCGATCATATCGTTTCTGAAGAACAGGTCGATATTAAAGCGACCGGCGCACGGGCCAAGCGGGCGTCCTGCAACGCCGCTCTTGAAGCCATTGCCGTTAGTCAAGCCAATCGCGACGTGGTTCAGGCCGCTGTCGAACGCACCTTGGTTGTCGCGCCTTTCGACGGTACGGTGGCTGAAATCAATGCCGAGTTGGGGGAATTTATAACGCCATCGCCGCCCGGCATTCCGACCTTGCCCGCCATCGATTTGCTGGATGTCAGCTGTCTGTATGTGTCCGCGCCGATTGATGAAGTCGATGCGCCGCAGATCAAAACCGGCATGAGCGCCTGCGTGTCGCTGGATGCCTTTCCTGAAAAACGCTGCTCCGGCACGGTAAGCCGCATCGCACCGTATGTGTTGGAAAAAGAAAAGCAGGCGCGCACCGTCGAAGTTGAAGTTAAATTAACCGATCCGAAAGACCTTAAAGATTTACTGCCCGGTTACAGCGCCGATATTGAAGTCTTGTTGGAAAGCAAACCTAAGGCGCTCAGAGTGCCTGCCGAGGCAGTGTTGGAAAATAACCGGGTTTTGGTGATGCGGGCGGACGGCTTGCTGGAAGAGCGCAGCTTCAAGCCGGGCCTGGTCAACTGGAACACCGTGGAAGTGTTGTCGGGCCTGAATGTCGGCGACAAAGTCGTGCTGTCGGTAGGCCGTGAGGGCGTGGTTGCAGGCGCTTATGCCCGCGTACAAAAATGATACGGCTGGAACATATCCACCGCTATTTCCAGGTCGGCGAGCAAACCGTCCATGCCTTGAATGACATCAGCCTCATCATCGACAAAGGCGAATATGTGTCGGTAATGGGACCGTCGGGTTCCGGCAAATCGACCTTATTAAATGTGGTAGCCCTGCTGGACCAGCCGAGTTCAGGCCGGTATCTGTTAAACGGTCAGCCGGTTACGCAGCTTAGCGACGATGAACTCGCCAAAGTCCGCCGCGAAAATATCGGCTTTGTGTTCCAGTTTTTTCATTTGATTCCGCGTTTGTCGGCGGCTGAAAATATTGAAATGCCGATGATACTGGGGGGCGTGCCGGTCAAGGAGCGCAAACAGCGAGTGTTGGAGGCGCTGGCATCGGTCAGCCTGCAAGACCGCGCCACTCACCGGCCGGACCAGCTTTCCGGCGGGCAGCTGCAACGTGTCGCGATTGCCAGGGCCATGATCATGCGGCCTTCGATATTATTGGCGGACGAGCCGACCGGCAATCTCGACAGCAAATCCGGCAAGGAAATTATCGAGCTGCTGGAAGGATTAAACCGGCAGGGCGTAACGCTGGTGATTATTACCCATGACCAAAATGTGGGCGACCGGGCGCGGCGGAAAATCCGCATTGTCGATGGTCAGATAGGGTGATGAGCGGATATATTCCACACGGTTTGGCACTGCAAGATTCAAGGCTCAACACGAACGGATTCCACGCGCTCCAACTGATTTTTTAGGTCGAACTGACTTAGGATATGGTCAACAATAACTTCCCGATCTGGATCGAATAAATTTTTCCGTTCGCCCTGAGCTTGTCGAAGGGTGGGCGGAAAAATTTCGTCCCACCGCGTCAAGCCGATCATGCTTCGACAGGCTCAGCACGAACGG
>JBAQYH010000892.1:0-5854 GCA_049299935.1 Methylobacter sp.
GCCCTGAAAGTCTTGCAGGATGAAGAGGCCGCCAAACTGGTTAATGAAGACGACATCCGCTTACGCGCGGTGGAATCCGTTGAGCAAAACGGCATCGTGTTTCTGGATGAAATCGACAAAATCTGCAAACGCTCCGAACTGGGCGGCGGCGAAGTCTCCCGCGAGGGCGTGCAGCGGGATTTATTGCCTTTGGTTGAAGGCACTACGGTCAGCACCAAATACGGCTCGATCAAAACCGACCATATATTGTTTATCGCCTCGGGGGCGTTCCACTTGACCAAACCGTCGGACTTAATCCCCGAACTGCAAGGCCGGTTCCCCATCCGCGTTGAGCTGGATGCGCTGTCGGCCGACGATTTTGTGCGTATCCTGACCGAACCCGACGCCTCGTTAACCGAGCAATATACCGAGTTATTGAGCACCGAAGGCGTATCGCTGACGTTTTCTTCGGATGGCATCAAGCGCATTGCCGAATTCGGCTGGCAGGTCAATGAAACCACCGAAAATATCGGCGCCAGACGCTTGCACACCGTGCTTGAGCGGCTGCTGGAAGACATCTCCTATAACGCCCCGGATCTTATGGGAAAAAACATCCTTATCGATGCCGCTTATGTTAATGATCATTTGGCCGAGTTTGTTGAAGACGAGGATTTGAGCCGTTATATTTTGTAATTGCGGCTTTTCAATATAAAAATGAAATACGTACTCATTATTCATGAAGTCGAAGATTATGACGCATGGAAAAAAATTTTCGATGCTGCTGCGCCAATTAGAAAAAGCGCGGGAGAACAGAGCTACCAGATTTTAAAACTGGATAATAACGCTAATAAAATCGTGCACTTTTCCAGATGGTCATCAATCTCCAACGCCAAAGCATTCTTTGAATCGTCCGAGCTGGTTGAAATAAGGAAACAAGCGGGCGTTAAAGCACCTGAATTTATTTATTTGGAGCAATTAGAAGAAGGTGTGTTGTAAATCGCGTAGTTACAAAGGGTCTCACCATGCATATTAATTACAAGTTAAACACCAACGATCTTGATGCCAACTTTTTGGAATCGGTCAAAATCATGTTTAAAGATAAAGACATTATTATTTCAATTGCCGATACAGAAGACGATGAAGATTTCGCATTGGGTAAGGCGGTAGAAGAAGGGCTTTTAAGCAAATCGGCCTCTCGAGAAGAGCTTGATAAAGTTTTATATGCAGATTGAAATAAAGACCAGCTTCGTCAAGGATTTAAAAACTGTCCCTAAAGATTTCAGGGAAAAAATTGCTACCCTTATTTGCACAATGGAACAGGCCGCTAATCTTTCGGATTTAGCAGGCATCAAAAAACTTAAAGGCTATCAAAATTTTTATCGCATTCAAGTTGGGACTTATCGATTAAGTTTTGTATTAGAAGAAAATACCATTGTGCTTGTTCGATTCTTACACAGAAAAGAAATTTATCGATTTTTTCCATAACATTAGACTTACGAACTTACATGCGCCTAACTGCAAAACCTACCAATATCCATCCGACTGAAATCAAACTGCACCAGGTTTCCAACATTGTTGAAATCAGTTTTGATGACGGCAGCGTGTTTAAGTTACCCTGCGAATATTTGCGCGTTTACACCCCTTCTGCTGAAGCGGTCGGCCATGCGCCCGGGCAGGAAGTTCTACAAGTCGGCAAGGAAGACGTCTCCATTAAGGAGATCAAACCGATAGGCAATTATGCGATAGCCCCGGTATTCAGCGACGGCCACAACAGCGGCATTTATACTTGGGATTTGCTGTATAAATTAGGCGCGGAGTATCAAACCTTATGGGCTGAATATCTCCATAATCTTGAAGCTGCCGGACATAAACGCAAACAACCGCTACAAAACTAACTTCATCGTCGCCACGCAACCTTCGACAGACAGGCTTTCAGGACGCATTCCCAAGCCGGAACGCGGCAACGATATATACGAAATAAACCAACAGGTACCACAATGACCACCAACACCACCCATTTCGGATTTAAACAAGTCGCCACAGAAGACAAAGTCAATCTGGTGCGCGGCGTATTCGATTCCGTTGCCGGACAATACGACATCATGAACGACCTGATGTCATTGGGCATCCATCGCATCTGGAAACGCGTTGCGGTGCAGCTTAGCAATGTGCGCAAGGGCGACCAGGTGCTTGACCTGGCCGGCGGCACCGGCGACTTGACCACGCTGTTCGAAAAACGCGTAGGCCAAGAAGGCCAGATTGTTTTGGCCGACATTAATTCGGAAATGTTGCGCACCGGCCGCGACCGGCTGATCGACAGGGGCTTGGTCGGCAACATCCGCTATGCGCAAGTCAATGCCGAATGCCTGCCCTTTGAAGACAATACGTTCGATTGCGTCTGTATCGCTTTCGGCCTGCGTAATGTTACCGACAAGGATGCCGCGTTGCGCTCCATGTACCGCGTACTGAAACCCGGCGGCCGCGTTATCGTGCTGGAATTTTCGCATCCGGTCGATAAAATCACCGAAAAAGTCTACGATTTTTATTCGTTCAACCTGCTGCCCAAGATAGGCAAAATTGTCGCCAAAGACGAAGACAGCTATCGTTATCTTGCCGAATCGATCCGCATGCATCCCAAGCAGGACGAACTGAAAAAAATGATGGAAAACGCAGGCCTCGAACGCTGCGAATACTTCAACATGACGCAAGGCATCGTCGCCGTTCATAGAGGCTATAAGATCTAGCATGGCCATCAAACCCTTGATGCTTGGCGCACTGGAAGCCGCGCTGAATCAATATCTTGCGTTGGACCAGGACAGCGGCTATTTTCTGACGCCGCTGGCCGGCAAAGTCATTGCCGTTAATGTTCAGCCGTTTGATGAAACCATTTACCTGTGCCCTACGACCGACTCGATTCAATGCCTGGACCAGTTCCCAGACCAGCCCGACACCCGCCTGACCGGTTCGGTTTGGGCGCTGGGCTTGATGGGCCTCAGCTCAACGCCGATGCGTTCGGTTTTCTCCGGCGAGGTAAAAATTGAAGGCGATATGCAAACCGGCCGCAAGTTCCAGGAACTGTTCGCCAAACTGGACATCGATCTGGAAGAAAAACTGTCACAATTCACCGGCGATATTATCGCGCACAAAGTGGCTAATTTTTTCCGCGCCGGTCAAAGCTGGGGCAAAGATTCTCTTGAAACCTTCAGACTGAATGCCGCGGAATTTTTGCAGGAAGAAACCCGCGATTTACCGGCCGGGCCCGAAGCGGATATTTATTACGCCCAGGTTGATGAATTGCGCACCGATTTTGACCGCTTGCAAAGCAGAGTTGAACGATTGAAAAACACGCTGTTAAATAAGTAATAAAGCAATTATTCAGCGCAAAAAATGGAACGCGGAGACACGGATTTAAACTGATAAACGCTGCTTTAAAAGAAACTTGCCACAGCTTTAAAATCCGTTTAAATCCGTCTCATCTGTGTCATCCGTGTTCCATTATTAAACGCTAACTAATTTCTACAAACATAAGGTAACTCGTGATCCGACCTAAATTATTATTGCGCCTGATCCATATCAACTGGGTTCTTGTTTTTCACGGCCTGGACGAAATCGTTTTAAAAACCCATTTATTCCGGCCTGTCCGTTATCTGGCGGTTTTTTCCCCCAACTACTGGCTCAGAAAATCGTCAGCCTCCCGAGGCGCCAGAATCCGGCGCGCGCTGGAAGATTTGGGGCCTATTTATGTCAAATTCGGCCAAGCTTTGTCCACCCGAAGAGACTTGCTGCCCGATGACATCGCCGATGAACTGGTCAAACTACAGGACAGAGTCCCGCCCTTTGGCAACGATATTGCCCGCGGCATCATCGAAAAAGAACTCGGCATGCCGATCAGCGAGGCATTTGCCGAATTCGATGCCGAACCGCTGGCCTCGGCGTCAGTCGCGCAGGTCCATACCGCCGTCCTGCACAGCGGCGAAAGCGTTGTCGTTAAGGTACTGCGTCCCGATATTGAAAGCCGCATACGCTCCGACATCGGACTGCTTTATGAACTGGCCCGTTTTGCCGAGCGCTTCTGGTCTGATGCAAGAAGGTTGCGCCCGGTTGATGTCGTTGCCGAATTTGAAAAAACGACGCTGGATGAACTCGACCTGGTCCGGGAAGCATCGAATGCCGCCAAATTGCGCCGCAACTTCGAGAATTCCGAGATCATCTACATCCCGGAAATCCACTGGCCGCTAACGCGCCGGAAAGTGCTGGTCATGGAACGCATCCACGGCATACCGGTCGGCGAAATCGAGCAGCTAAGAGCGGGCGGCGCCGATTTTAAATTGCTCGCCGAACGCGGCGTGGAAATCTTTTTTACCCAGGTATTCAGGGACAACTTTTTTCATGCCGACATGCATCCCGGCAATATTTTCGTCGATCTGCCGGCCCAATATATCGCGGTCGATTTCGGCATCGTCGGCACGTTGTCATTGTCCGACCAGCACTACCTGGCGGAAAACTTCCTGGCTTTTTTCAATCGCGACTACCGCAAAGTGGCCGAAATGCATGTCGAATCCGGCTGGGTTGCCGAATCGACCCGCATAGAAGAGTTTGAATCCGCGATCCGCAGCGTTTGCGAACCGATCTTTGAAAAACCGCTTAAAGACATTTCTTTCGGCCAATTGCTGCTGCGTTTATTCCAGACGGCGCGCCGTTTCGATATGCACGTTCAGCCGCAACTGGTGTTGCTGCAAAAGACTTTGCTCAATATCGAGGGCTTGGGCCGGCAGCTTTACCCTGACTTGGACTTGTGGCAAACCGCGAAGCCTTTTCTTGAGAAATGGTTTCATCAGCGCGTCGGTCCCAAAGCCAAAATCGACAGGATCATCAAGCAATTTCCCGACTTTGCCGAGCAGTTCCCCGAGATACCCTCCTTAATTTATAAAGCGTTGGACAATGCCGCTCACGCAAAGCAACGAGCTGAAATACAAAACAGGGAATTAATGCTGTTGCGCCAACAAATGGACAACAATCACCGCAGAACGGTCTGGGCTATGTTGGTCAGTGCGGCGGTCATCAGTGCGGCGGTGTTGTTTCGGTAAAAGTAACGGCTCAACAGCCTTTAATAATGGAACACGGATGACACGGATTTAACTGATAATCACGGATAAAAAAATCCGTTTAAATCCGTCTAATCCGTGTCATCCATGCTCTATCAATAATAGAAGGTGCAAAAATGGTAACACTCGAAACGCCAATCTGTGATTTCGGCAAAAAAGCCATCGATTTTGAATTGCCCGGCGTAGACGGGCGTACATGGTCCCTGCAACAGTGCATGGGTAAAAACGGCCTGCTGGTGATGTTCATCTGCAATCATTGCCCGTATGTCAAAGCCGTGCAAGACCGGATCGTCAGGGATGCGCGGGAGCTTAAAGCGCTGGGGGTTGAAACGGTCGCAATCATGCCCAATGATACGATTGAATACCCTGCCGATTCTTTCGACAACATGAAAAAGCTGTCTGAGCAGTTAGGTTTCAGTTTCCCTTATTTGCTTGATGAAACCCAGCAAGTCGCCAAGGCTTACGGCGCCATCTGTACGCCGGACTTTTTTGGCTATAATGCCGACTATGAACTGCAATACCGCGGACGGCTCGATGCCAGCCGCAAGGAAACCGCACCGGAAGGCACCAAGCGGGAATTATTCGAGGCGATGAAGCTGATCGCCGAAACCGGCCACGGCCCCAAAGAGCAAATCAACAGCATCGGTTGCTCGATTAAATGGAAGATGGATTAAGCAAACAGAAATTGTCCACGAAAACCAAAAGTAGGCGCCTCTAGGCGACACGAAAGGCACGAAAAATTCCGAATAATTCTCAGGACTCACTTGAGC
>JBAQYH010000893.1:0-3333 GCA_049299935.1 Methylobacter sp.
CGCTGGATTATACCCGTTGAACCGGAATCCGTAACCTATGAACACCATACGCTGGTTATCGACGGAGGCCGGATTATCGACCTGCTGCCTACCGAGCTTGCCAAGCAAAAATATCAAGGCACGACCACCGAAAACCTGGAAAATCACGCGCTGCTGCCCGGCCTGATCAACAGCCACACCCACGCCGCAATGACCCTGATGCGCGGCATTGCCGACGATTTGCAGCTGATGGATTGGCTGCAAAACCACATCTGGCCGCTGGAGCAAAAATGGATGAGCGAGGCTTTTGTCAAAGATGGCACCGATCTGGCGATAGCCGAGATGATCCTGGGAGGAACGACCTGCTTCAACGACATGTATTTCTTCCCGGAAATCACCGCCGCGCAGGCGATACATCACGGCATCCGCGCCAGCGTCGGCCTGATCGTTATCGACTTCCCGACGGTCTGGGCCGAAAACGGCGAAGCCTATATTGAAAAAGGCCTGGCCCTGCATGATCAACTGCGGCACCACCCTTTGATTACCACACCGTTTGCGCCGCACGCGCCGTACACGGTGTCGGACGAACCGTTGCAAAAAATCAAAACCCTGGTCGACGAACTGGAACTGCCGATCCATATTCATGTCCACGAAACTCTGCATGAAACCGAACAGGAGCAAGAAAAAACCGGACAGCGCCCCTTGCAAAGACTGCATGACCTCGGCCTGATCGACCCGTCGTTCATCGCGGTGCACATGACCCAGTTAACAGACGATGAAATCGCCCGCTTTGCGGAAGCGGGCGCTCATATCGTGCATTGCCCCGAATCCAATTTAAAACTGGCCAGCGGCTTTTGCCCGGTCGCCAAATGTATCGCGGCAGGCATCAATGTCGCGTTGGGCACCGACGGCGCGGCCAGCAACAATGACCTGGATATGTTCGGCGAAATGCGCACCGCTGCGCTGCTCGGCAAAGCCGTTGCCGGCGACGCCAGCGCCATTCCGGCGATGACCGCTCTGCGCATGGCGACCATCAACGGCGCCAAGGCCTTGGGCCTGGACAATGAAATCGGCTCGCTAACCATCGGCAAGGCCGCCGACGTGATCGCGATTGATCTATCGCATTTGGAAACCCAGCCGTTATATTGCCCGATTTCGCAGATCGTTTACGCGGCCAGCCGCCAACAGGTTACCGATGTTTGGGTGGCGGGCAAACGCCTGTTACAGCAGCGTCATCTGACTACGGTTAATATTGACGAGTTGAGGATAAAAATTGCCGAATGGCAGCAGCGGTTGGCGGGTTGATTTTTTCACCACGACGGACACGAAGTCTTCGTAGCGATATATGTTTAAGCTAGGTCGAGCATAAACACCATGCCCGACCTAGAATTAAAAGAACTTAGTTGATGGTTATGCTCACGGCTACCGTAGTGCCGCTGGCAACATAACCCTTGTACTCGGCTCTTTGCCCTACGGCGAATCCCGATGCGCCATTCCATGAAACAGTTGTACAAGTTGGGGTTTGAACCGTCGTGGTGCCAACGACAATGTAACCTGATCCCACTACGGTAATCTTACCTTTGGCCTGAACCGACTTTGCGCCGGACGGCTTGGTGCATGAATAAAGCGGCGCTGCCGGTTTTACAGTCATGCTTGTCGCGTCGCACATCCCGGTACCGTCTAAAACACCTGCATAATCAACCAGCTCACCAACCGAAAAAGTTGTTGTTCCTCCGGTAAATGTCGTACTTGCCGCCGGCGCGTAGACAACGCTTTGCCCGCCGTTTGCCAGGCCGCCATTTAGATCCAGCCACCATTTATTGACAAAGCTAATGGGCGCGTTAGTTCCGGAACAACTGACAGGAGCCGCAGCTATGACGATGCTGACGTTAGAAGCCGTGCTAAAAGCGCCGGTACTATCGGTAACCGTTATACTGACACTGCTGAATGTTCCAGCTGTAGTAGGCTGGCCGGACACCAAGCCGCTATTTGGATCAATGCTTAATCCGCTTGGCAGACCACTGGCCGACCATGTATACGGCGCAACGCCGCCGGTCACAGTGGGCGTGTAGCTATAATCCACGCCAACCGTTCCCTGTGAAGGTACTGCCGTCAATACCAGAGTCGCAACGGGCGGCGGGGTGACAGGAGTAGTATTGACAACCATCTGCCATGAAGCGCCGCTGGTATTCGACGGATTAATAATCGCGCTGTAAACACCTGTGCCGACACTGTTAACAAAGTTGATTTCGGTAGCCTGATCGTAGTCGTAATGTCCCGTAACAAGAGCCGGCGGAGTTGGAATAATGTCAGAGCCTGGAATAAACGCCAACGTGTTCATCGTGTAAGCCTGCCAACCGGTACCGTTCAATTTGCCATTGACTGTCGGCGGATTGATATTGCCCGCTGTGAACCATGAGTCAATATTGCCGGACGCATCGGTATGAATCTGAAAGCCATAGTCCAACGGCATAGTGAAATTCGGCAATGAAGTACCCGCAGGATCAACCACAGAGATCGAATCGCTGCTTTGAACAACGCCTGCATCCAGTTTGGAAACGTAACTTTTGTTCGCAGCCAGCTTCGCGGCCGTCGTAAACGCGACCACCAAATGATCGCCGCTCGACATTGCAGGACCGGTGTAAGTATAAGTGAAAGTATCTGCGCGAGACGCAACTGACAGGCCAAGCAGACATAGCAAGCATATTGAAATAAAATTCGTTTTCATTTTTTTAGCTCAAATATTAAGGGAAGGCGATAATGGCATATCGGGTATTTACCTGACTTAAAGTCCAGCACCTTTTAACATTGGAAGGTAAATTGAACCTTAAAATTGCTTGTGTTTTGCCGATGTTTTTTATTCAGCGTTGAATGACTGGCAATCGGCAGTCACGTTGGGAGCGCATCGCCGGCATCACGCAGGGTAAATATAATATGCAATCTACTGTATCGTAGACTTGCCAAACAAAATCTCCACAAAAAATCCGCCCAACTTGTTTGATCGGCCCATATTAAGTTGGCCTCCGTGTTGCTCTACGATGACTCGTGCAATTGACAGACCTAAGCCATGACCATTGACCGTTTCATCCAGCCTGGTGCCGCGCTGGGCTAGTTTATCAATATCACCTCCAGAAACTCCGGGGCCGTCATCTTCAATAACAAGATGAATCTCCCGATTGGTTTTGAAACTTACGGTAACGGTAGATTTGGCCCATTGACAGGCATTATCGAGCAGGTTTCCGATCAGCTCCAGCATGTCTTCCCTGTCGATTAACAAGGCTATGGTTTCCGGCGCGGAAAAACTGATCGACAGATTTTTATCCCGGTATTTGTTTTTTAACACACGGATTAGGG
>JBAQYH010000894.1:0-3600 GCA_049299935.1 Methylobacter sp.
ATCAGTAAAGTTATTTTCTTCGTGTTCTCCGTGCCCTCTGTGGTGAATAATTTTTTACCTGCTCGACCACGAATGGCACTATTGCGATGCCGTTTGTTGCATGTGTATTTGCAGGCTTAACGGGCGCATATCCGTCCAGACTTCCTTGATGTGGTCCAGGCACTCTTGTTTGTTGCCGGTTTTGCCGACCGTCCGCCAACCGCCCGGTATTTCTTTGTATTCCGACCAAATTGAATATTGCTCTTCGTGATTGACCACAACCTGATAAAGGGCCGTGTCTTCTTCGTCGTCCCAAGCCATTGTTTTTCTCCGTTGGTATGTAACTGATTATGAATCATAGTGTTTGCACATCGAAATCGGTTTTTTAAATCGCCTCTCCCAAGCTCTCTAACAGGAGAGAGGATAAAGGCGCCGGATTTTGAAGTGCGATGGGATGTTTCCGTAAAGTAGACGATAGAAGCGGTAAAATACCTCAGTTGTCATCCTGATCCAGTCTGTGGGTTTTGAATTGTTTACGGCAATGCAGCAGGGCCTTGGCCATGTGTTTTTCAACGGAGCTATCGGATATGCCAAGTTCCTTGGCGGTTTCGGCATAGGTCATGCCGTAAACTCTATTCATGATAAATATCTCCCGGGTGCGCAAAGGCAATTCTTCCAATATCCGCGTGATGGCGGTCAATCTTTCATCGATGGATACGAGTTTCTCGGCAGAGGGGAATTCGCTGGGCGGGAGCAGGGTTTGCTCTTTCGTCTGTTCGTAATTTTCCGTTACTTTTCGATGCTTGATGTGATCATAAGCGAGGTTTTTAGCGACCCTGAACAGAAAACCGCGCGGATGATCGATCGTTTGTTTTTGTGCTTCACGGAAAAAAATAATGAAGCTTTCTTGAGCAAGGTCGGCCGCTATATCCGGGCAGTTGACAATCCGGGCCAAATGAAACTGCAATTCGGACTGGTGGTTTAAGTAAATGGCTTCTGTGTTCAAGTTCAAATCCCTCTTCGTTGTTGTTAAGAATGTTTACCTTGTTTGCTGGGCCGACGGCGTCGGGATAGGGGCGGTATCCGGTTTTTGGGGGCTAACGGCATTAGTGGTTTGCTTGGGCTGTTGGCCGAAGCGCCATAGGTTATTGGGTTGAATAAACATATGCGATTCCAGGGTTCTTGTTTTGTTAGTTCGCGGCTATCGGTACAGGGACTAGCGGTTTGCAATATACCGAGTCTGCACGGCAAGTTGAGTTGCCGGAGAATGTCGATACGTTTTGTTATTTTGAATCGGGTTAGGCAGTGTTTGTTATATGGCGCTGACTGGCTATGTATTAAGCAGTTAGCGTGCCAATCAGGTAATTGTCTTATTTCAATGAGTTGGTTCGGCAATAAGGGGATGGAATTGAAAAACGCGGCATATGACGCACTTATAATGCGTTAAATAACATAGTTTTTTTAAAGCGCGATGCGGGCGCGGCTGCTTGCGGATGGAAATCGCGGCTGGATCGTGCGGGAGCCGTTCGTGCCGGATGCTCAACTGCGGTTTTTGGGCGGATGGATGCGGACTTTTTTAGCCGGGCAGATGAGGTTAAACGGCGCTTAAGGCGTCCTATTATTAGGCCTGCTCCGGCTTTTGGGTCGTGGAGTTTGTTCTAACGCATTGAATAGTGTACACGCGAGCTGAAAGGAAAATATTTTATGTTGGTTTTTTTATGTCGTTCTTCTTGGCTAATGATTGTTGGCGTCCTGCTGGCAGGCATCATCAGCGGGTTAAGCAGTGCGGCTTTGGTGGCGCTGATTAATTCGACGTTGTCGAATACACTGGATGTCAAGCTTTTGCCGCGGCTGTTCGGCGGATTGTCCATTGCGGTGTTGGCCAGCGGTTTTCTATCGCATTATCTGCTCAACCGGCTCAGCGCTAAAATTGTTTGCGATCTTCGCATCCAAATCAGCCGCTTAATTCTTGCCGCGCCTTATCCGTATCTGCAAAAGCTCGGCAAGTCGGCGTTATTGGCTAATCTGACCGAGGATATATCGGCGATTGCCAATGCCAGCCAATTATTGCCGGTAGTCTGCATTAATTTTGCGATCGTGGCGGGCAGTATGGCCTACCTGAGCTGGCTATCCTGGCAACTGGCCCTGGTTTTGGGCGGGGTGATTGTATTTGGGGTCTTGAGTTTCAGCTTATTTAGCCAGTTGCCTAAAAAACACGTACTCAAGGCGCGGGAAGAATACGATGTGCTCGGCAGCGGTTTTCGGGCTTTGACAGAGGGTATCCGCGAGTTGAAGTTACACCGGCAGCGTAGCGGCGCGTTTATGGCGCAGTCGCTGGCGGCCAGCGCCGAAGCCTATCGACGGCATTCTTTTCGGGGAGACGTGGCGTATTTGTTGGTCAATCAGTGGGCGCAGTTACTGTATTATTTGGCTATAGGCGCGATCCTTTATGTCTTTCCGGTTTGGCAGGCTGTCGATCAGGAGGTGGTCGGCGGCTATGCGTTGGTGTTTTTGTTCATGATGTCGCCGTTGAGCCTGCTCACCACCAGTTTGCCGGTTTTCAGCCGGGCCAATGTGTCGTTACAAAAGGTCAGGCAACTTGGCGACCGGCTCAAAAGGCAGGCGATTCAGGCCGGTGAGCCTGATAAATGCGAGGGTCGCAGCAATTTTTCCGGTTTGTCGCTGCAAGGTGTGACGCACAGTTTTCATCGGGAAAAGGAAAACCGCAATTTTACCTTGGGGCCTATCGACCTGGACTTTAAGCCCGGCGAGCTGGTGTTTTTAGTCGGCGGCAACGGCAGCGGCAAGACTACTTTGGCGATGCTGCTGATCGGGCTTTATATCCCGGAGCAGGGGGGGATTCGCTGGAACGGCGAGGCTGTCGATGACCGCAACAGGGATGATTATCTGCAAAACTTTTCGGTGATTTTTTCGGATTTTTATTTGTTTGATGAGCTGTACGGGTTCGATAACGAAAAAAATCATGCCCCCATCGCCGATTATTTGCAGCGTCTGCATTTACACCATAAAGTGCAGGTTGATAACGGCCGGTTTTCCTCGGTGAATCTGTCGCAAGGCCAGCGCAAACGTCTGGCGCTATTGGTCGCTTATCTGGAAGACCGGCCTTTTTATGTGTTCGACGAGTGGGCGGCGGACCAGGACCCGGAATTCAAGCATTTATTTTATACGGAGCTGCTGCCGAGTTTGAAAGCCCGAGGCAAAACAGTATTGGCCATCAGCCATGACGACCGCTATTTCTACTTGGCGGACCGCTGCATCAAGCTGGAAGAAGGCCGGATTGCAGCCGAGGAAAAGCCGGTAACGGCGGGCAAGCAGACTCAAATAACTTAACAAATAGAACACGGATGCCAAAAGTAGGCGCCTCTACGACTACATGGATGCAGGAGGTAGAGCAATGCAGGAGCAATTGCCGAGGCGACACTGATTGGATGAATTTAAACGGATTTTATTTTTAAAGGACGGGGTTGCAAACCCAATGCCGTTAAGTTAATAAAAATATAGAACAAACAAAATGATAATCGAGTAGGGCGCGCCGTGCGCGTCAAAGAGAAAACCCCATTTTTTAAGTTTCGGGAAAGGCGCGCACGGCGCGCCCTACAG